>NZ_MRCC01000001.1:0-300000 GCF_001904655.1 Chroogloeocystis siderophila 5.2 s.c.1
TGGACATTTCATTCTTTCATTTTACAACATTCTTCATTAAACTTTCAGCAACGTCTATAGCGGCGTTGCTGAATAGCGAATGATAAATGTTGTAAAATGGAACTATGAATTGTCCAAATTGCAACAGCACAACTGTGCAGAAAAACGGTCGTCGTTGAGGAGCACAGTGTTATCGAAGCGAGACCTGTGGTCGGTAGTTTTTAGAATCTTACAAGGATTGAAAGTACCCAGATGCAGTGAAGCAACTGTGTCTGAAGATGTACTTGAACGGGATGCGGTTGAGAGCCATCGAACGGGTAACAGAAATTCACCATACTACCGTGATGCATTGGATTCGAGAAGTTGCTGCCAGCTTAGCTCAGGTGAGATATTGTGGCAGCAAGTTCAGAACTGGGCAAGTTTCTGGTACGTCACTGACGGCTACAAGGTTTACCCGCGTTTCGTTGACCCTAGTAACCATCTGGTTAGTAAAACTTACATGACACGGGTTGAGAATGAGAATAGTCGGCTACGACATTACCTTGCACGTTTACCGCAAAACATTTTGTTACTCTAAGTCGGTTGAGATGCTTGAACTCTCAGTTCGTCTGCTACTACACTACTTGTTGAGATTCAAAACCATTCCTCTTCCCGCTTAAATCATTAAATTTCAGCAACTCCTAAATGCTGGTGGTGGCAGGTCTTTTATCTGTTCGTAGCTTTTTGACCTGTATTTTTTCATGCTTACATTAATTCGTGCAAGAGGTCTATTGATGAGTGATAAGCCTGGCGAATGAATTCGCGGCTAGATGAACAAATTCCCCTGTACAAGAAACTGTCTATCGAAAGGCTGACAATCTACGAGCTTAAATGCGCGATCGCCTGACGAATCCACTCTTCCGCATTGGCGTTTTGCTGCAAAATCGCACTTTCACTAACCGTAGTAATTGCTTGCGACACTTCACTTGCCGTGTATCCTAGTGCGAGTAGCGTCATTTGCACGTCTTCGAGAATTGCTGGTGGTGGACCACCCGATATGACAGCAACAATTCCAGCAGTTGTGCGCCAATCAGCAAGTTTCTTTTTCAACTCTAAGGAGATGCGTTCTGCTGTTCTCCCACCAACGCCTGGGGCTTGAATCAGTAACTGTGTGTTTCCACTAACAATTGCTTGCACTAAGTCGGGTAAATCTAGCGTATCTAATAACGCGATCGCTAGTTGAGCGCCAATTCCACTCACACTCATCAACTGGCGAAATAAGTCACGCTGCGCGGCTGAACTAAAACCATAAAGCAACGGCTGTTCTTCGCGTATTTGCAGATGCGTAAAAACTTGTACTGTTTCCCCAATTGCGGGTAATTCTTGCGCAAAGCGCGCCGGAATTTGTAAATCGTAGCCTACTTGATTGACATCCAAAGTCAGAATGACACGATTGCTATTACTTTTATCGACACTGGCAACGATACCTTTGAGATAACTAATCATCCCAAAAACCCAAAATAATGTAAGCCTTCTAAGATACCACCTGCACACGCAGCTTGCGCGAGATAAAGGCGATCGCTAGGGTTAGCAGAATGCCATTCTAAAAGTTCTGTACTCGCATTTCCCACAACTACTCCGCGTTCTTGTCCGCTGGAAAACAAAGCAATATCATTGCCAGAGTCGCCACATACAACAGTTTGTTCTGGTGCGATTTCCCATTGTTGACGCAGAAATTGCACAGCGAGTCCTTTATCACTATTGCGCGGCAAAATATCTAAATCTTGACCAGTGCTGTAGATGAGCTTGACATCTAACCCTTGGTGTTGCAACAACAACTCTAACTGCGGAATAACCTCACCCGCAGCTTTCTTTGTTAAGAAAAAACTCACTTTAAACGGACGCTGTTCCGAATCAGGTTGCGCAACCAAGTCGGCAAAATGCGCGCTTGTCGCCACAATTAAATCGCGATTCCAACCTTGCGCAATTTTTGCACTCCATCCAGAATCAGCAGTGTCACTACCGTCAAGATAGATTTCGGTTCCCACCGAACAAATCAACGCATCAGGTTTGAGCAGGGATTTTTCCGTTGCCAATAGGCGATATAGTTCTGGCGATCGCCCTGTAGCATAGACAATTTTTGTGCCGTATTCCTGGCGGTGCTGACTCAGTTTATGATTAAGTGTTGCTAACGCTTGGTCATCGCCTACAAGCGTGTTATCTAAGTCGGTCACGAATAAAAATGGTAACACAGCTTCTACTTTTTTAAAAATAAAGGTACATCGCGATTAGCTTATGACAATATAGCAGGGCTGCTATAGATATCTTTACTTTTGGAGATGCTCCATAACTGTAAACGAAAGGAGAATTGCTATTGATTGCTCCTTTTATTAATTGCAATGAAGTTTTTCCAGCGACAGTTATCCTCGTGGTTGCCACAACTCAATCCACAAGTCTGGATTCTGGGTTTTGGTCGTTTTTTATCCGAAGTTGGTACAGGGTTTACACTATTCTACGCCCCGATTTTTTTTGTAAATCGGGTAGGCTTTTCGGCAACTGCGGTAGGTTTTGCCTTAGGTAGTGCTTCGATTTCAGGGATTTTTGGACGAATTTTAGGTGGATCGTTGTCTGATTCGCCAAAGTGGGGACGTCGCTATACTTTACTGCTTTCTGCAGCAGTTGCAGCGATCGCGTCTTTGGTCTTGGCAAGTACGGTCACTTTCCCAATTTTAATTCTTGGTAACTTACTTTCGGGTCTTGGACAAGGATTGTATTGGCCTGCAACCGAAGCGGTTGTTGCTGATTTAACAACACCTGCAAATCGCCGCGAAGCTTATGCCTTAACGCGACTCGCAGACAATCTTGGATTAGGGACGGGAATTGTCTTTGGTGGTGCGCTAGTGAGTACAACTGGGGCATACCGCGCGCTATTTTTGATCGATGCAACTTCGTTTATGGTGTTCTTTGTCGTCATTTACTTAGCTATCAAAGAAACTTACCAACCTCTAGCGAATGCATCTGATTTATCCGCAAAAAGTAATTGGGCTATTGCACTTAGTGATCGCCGTCTTTTGGTTTACGTTCTGGTAAATATTATTTTCACGACTTATACGTCGCAACTCCACAGCACGTTACCGCTGTATTTACGAAATTTTGTATCTTCTAATTCTTTAACTCAAGGATTCACCGAATCAACCCTCAGTGCTTTATTCGCTTGGCACATGGCAGTTGCTATTTTGTTCCAATTACCCATCGCGCGTGTTTTAAAACGCTTTACCCATCCTCATGCGCTCATTGTTTCTGCTTTGATTTGGGCAGTGGCTTTTAGCTGTGTTTGGTTTACTGGCATCACTCCTGTAAATCAACTCTTCTGGGCGATCGCTGCAATGGGTATCTTTGGTCTAGCGATCATTTCTTATACTCCCTCTGCCGCTGCTTTAGTGACAGAACTCGCGCCTGAATCTCAACGCGGAGTTTACTTTTCAATAAGTTCCCTCTGCTGGGCTGTTGGCTATTTCATCGGTCCCCCTTTGGGCGGCTGGGCTTTAGATCAATCGCGTGTTTTTGTCTACAGTTATTGGCTCGGTTTGGCTGCTAGTGTTTTCCTGACAATCGCAATTCTGCACTACCTCAACCAACTCGTATATAAAGGCTCTAAGAGAAAATTGTTTTAGCAGTCTATCTAGACAACAGTCAAAATTTCTGATATGATTTGCTTTATAATAAAAATCTATTTTAATTTTTTGAAAAAGCTTATATTTCCATCATGAGATAAACAAATTATATCACACAGTCAAGATAACTTACACCCCGACAATGAAATTAACGACGGCGTTCTTGCAGTTTGCGATAAACGTCTTTGAGTTCAACTTTGTGATGTGCTAAGGCGACAAGCGTGTGATAAAGCAAGTCAGCGACTTCAGAAGCGATCGCGCTACTGTCATCATCTTTACAAGCCATCACAACTTCAGCAGTTTCCTCACCTAGCTTTTTCAAGATTTTGTTATCTCCGCTATTCAAGAGCTTGCAAGTGTAAGAATCTTCTGTAGGATAATCGCGGCGATCGCAAATGACCGCAAAAAGCTGTGAGAGAGTGTCCGCGGGAGGAGGTACAACCTGCCCATCAACGCGGTGGAAACAACTGCGTTCGCCGGTGTGACACGCCACATCACCGATTTGTTCAACACTAATGAGTAAGGCATCGCTATCACAGTCATAGCGTAGCGATCGCACTTTCTGAATATGTCCTGAAGTCGCGCCTTTGTGCCATAACTCGGCACGTGAACGACTCCAAAACCAGGTTTCTTTAGTTTCCAGCGTTTTTTGCAACGATTCGCGATTCATCCAAGCCATCATCAAGATTGTGCCATCCAAATAATCTTGAACAATCGCGGGAACTAAACCTCGGTCATCGTAGCGAATTTTTTCAATAGGGATAGCTTGATTGATTATCTCTCGATCCACAGACATAAAAATTATTTTGCCAGGCAACACCTACCCGTTCAAGATATCATTTAATGTAGGGATCAGTTGGGTGATGAAGTGAGAAGGTGATTTGCGATCGCGTTAGCTAGAGTCAGTAGCATAGCTAACCCAAGATTACACAAGTACACTCGTAGTTCTTGCCGAGTGCATTCTGACAGCACTTAATGCAACTTTATGTGCTTTAGCTGTATCGCCATACCAATGAATTGCACAATTGTAGGCAGCGCGGTACAAATCCTGGGTACTTTCAGAAAAACTCGCACGGATTTCTAAAGGTAAATCTTGATTTGTTTTATATAACATAGTTTTATTTTCCGGAGTTCCGGACGGGAATACTTGATACGATAGGACTTTCAAATAATACGTACCACCGTCCAAAGATAGACGTTTAGACATCTCATTAAGGAGAGAATCTTGGTTAAGACCACGATTAAAACAACAAAATCAGAAGAAATTTTTGCAGCTGCACAAAATTTGATGCCTGGTGGTGTCAGTTCTCCAGTACGAGCCTTTAAATCCGTCGGAGGACAGCCAATTGTCTTTGACCACGTTAAAGGGGCTTATATTTGGGATGTTGATGGCAACCAATACATTGACTATGTAGGCACTTGGGGACCTGCGATTTGCGGTCATGCGCATCCAGAGGTGATCGCAGCGCTGCATGAAGCGTTGGAAAAAGGCACAAGTTTCGGCGCGCCCTGTGTACTAGAAAACGTCCTCGCCGAAATGGTGATTGATGCGGTTCCCAGCATTGAAATGGTCAGATTTGTTAACTCAGGTACTGAAGCTTGTATGGCGGTACTGCGCTTAATGCGAGCTTTTACCGGACGCGACAAAGTGATTAAGTTTGAAGGCTGCTACCACGGTCATGCTGATATGTTTTTGGTCAAAGCTGGCTCTGGAGTTGCCACTTTAGGTTTACCCGATTCTCCAGGAGTTCCCAAGTCAACGACTAGCAATACTTTAACCGCACCTTACAATGACTTAGAAGCTGTTAAAGCCTTATTTGCGGAAACCCCTGACGAAATTGCTGGCGTTATTTTAGAGCCGGTTGTTGGTAATGCTGGTTTTATTACTCCAGATGCAGGGTTTCTTGAAGGTTTGCGCGAACTGACCCACGAGTATGGCGCATTACTCGTCTTTGATGAAGTGATGACCGGATTTCGGATCGCCTACGGTGGCGCACAGGAAAGGTTTAATGTGACGCCTGATTTAACGACTCTGGGTAAAATTATCGGTGGTGGTTTACCTGTAGGAGCCTACGGCGGTCGCCAAGAGATTATGTCGATGATTGCACCAGATGGACCTGTCTATCAAGCTGGGACGTTATCGGGTAATCCTCTAGCAATGACTGCGGGAATCAAAACCCTCGAACTTTTGCAGAAACCTGGCACATATCAGTATTTGGACAAAATTACCAAAAAACTGAGCGATGGCTTATTAGAAATTGCTAAGAAAACAGGTCACGCAGCCTGTGGCGGTCAAATTAGCGGTATGTTCGGCTTATTCTTCACTGCTGGGCCAGTTCACAATTACGAAGATGCGAAACACTCGGATTTAGACAAATTCAGCCGTTTCCACCGAGGAATGCTCGAACATGGAATTTACTTAGCACCATCTCAGTTTGAGGCAGGATTTACGTCTGTAGCGCATACCGAAGAAGATATTGACAGAACATTAGCAGCAGCTGAAGAAGTCATGTCGAGTCTCTAAATTGACTTCAGCGTGTCTAGGCTCCCTAAATCCACGCCACTTGCACTCAATGAGGACACCTCCAAGGGCGCAGTGGCTCCCCACACGTGGGAGACTTCAACTTTGTTTCCCTCGGTTGAAGTAAATGGCGTTGAACTAGTGTGGGCTAAGGGGGCAAATCATACTCTATTCAGCAACTCAGCCACGCTTGACTTATCAGTCAGCTTACGCAGGCGGGCTTTGTTTATTGAGCGGCGAATTGATTTGCACTCGCATCTATGCCAGATGTCTAATACAACTAAAAAAGGGACTCATAGAGTCCCCAGTGTATTTAGTCAATCATTGTCGTAACAAAATCTAGACCATCTTCAGATCAGCATATTTTGCTAATAGGTCGTCAGAACTTAAGGTATCACCCGCTACTTGAGGAGTCCACAGCACTTCAATTGCCAGCAGGCGATCGCTAGGAATCGCACCAATGACGCGTAGTGCTTGACGTAGATCCTCTGCGCTGTTGATTTGTGGAATCTGGAAGTTTCCTAATGTTGCTGCTAACAGCGTTACAACAATATATTCTCCAGGACCTTCGGTAATCAGACGAGTAGGATTATCAAGGTCTGAACCTGGTAGAACTCCTCTTGGGTTCGTACCTCTAAGTTGATTGTTAACGTTAGTCAGTGTTTCTTCAGAAAACTTACTGCGTTCAGCAAGCGATAAACGGTTGAATTCAGCTTCGGCTGCGTTTAAACGTGCTTGACCATTTTTGCTACCCGCATACGCCCAGTATTCTGGATGGCGTAGTAATGCCAAGCTTGCTTCTTGTAAAACTGCTGCCCGACCTTCGGGAGAATTTGTATCAGCAGTTTCTGCAATGCGGTTTAGGTCTTCTTGCAATCCGCGTGCTTGCGCTAGCAATCCGACTTGTAATTCGATAATCGAGACATTGGGATTGCTGCTATATCCAGTATCGTAGCCTGCTGAATCTCCGCTACCAACACGACGGAAAGATTGGAGAACGAAGTTTGCGATCGCAAAGAATATCAAAATAGAAAATAGACTACCAAAACCGCCGATTCCAAAGAAGGGGAAGACAAAGGGGAAACCAAATCCACCACCAGGGTAAGGAGCATAGTATCCTCCGCCACCACCAGGAGGAGTATAAGGACGGCTGGGCGCTGGTCGATTAAATGAACCGCCGCCGATGCGACCTCCACTACGCGCCGCCAAGGCTGCATCAGAGTGACCCAATGCTAAGGCTGCAACAAGCCCAAAGAGAAATAGGGGTTTCACGAGCGGTTTCATGGCTGAGAGCAGTTTCTTGAGCATAGTATGTGCCTAAAAGACAATATCGGCTTTGCTATATCCTATGAGGATATTTTATGTTTATTCAATAACACCCGCCGATAGCCTGAGACATCATCAGCAAAGTAGAACAGAGTGTTCTCTTTCGCGATATCTATCTATACAAGCTACATCCTTAATTTATCGTTTCTGCTCTACCTATAGCAGTAACCTGAGGGTGGATTACCGGATATGAATACCGTACCTTTTGGAAGCAGGGGAAGAATAGTGTTTGAGATAACTCACCACTCATCACTAGCCACTCACTTCTCTATTGTCTACCCGCCACCAACAATTGTGACGACTTCTAGGCGATCGCCTTGTTTTACATAAGTTTCTGACCAATACTGACGGTGGAGGATTTCGCCGTTGTATTCGACTGCAACTAAACGCGGATTGTAGCCGAGTTGGTGTAGGACATCTGGAATTTGAGAAAGCGCTGCGCACTGACGCGTTTCGCCATTAACTTCCAGGGTGATTTGCTCGGACATAAGATTGAGACAATTCTGATTTGCTTTGGATGTGGACGCGAGTAAATTGCGATAAGAAATATTGCGTGACTAGGGTAGGTTGTTCCGCTTCCATCAGCGCCCGCACAACTGCGACGCGTTCCGCACCTGCCAAGATGACATCATTAATGTTATTCACGTCGATGCCACCGATCGCAAACCACGGAATCGGGCTATGTTGGGCGGCGTAGCGCACGTATTCTAATCCGGCGGCTGGCTTACCGACTTTAGTGGGTGTTTCATAAACTGGTCCCACACCGATATAATCAGCACCGCCTTGAATCGCGCGTTGCATTTCTTCTGGGTTTGTCGTTGAGCTACCAATGATTTTATGCGGTCCTAACAGCTGTCGTGCAGCGTTGATCGGCATATCTTGCTGTCCAAGATGCACGCCATCCGCGTCTACCGCTAACGCAATGTCTACGCGATCATTGACGAGAAATAATGCACCGTACTGGTGACAAAGCTGACACAATTGCTGAGCGTACGACAACCGTTCGCCATCGCTAGCATTTTTATCTCTGTATTGTACGAGAGTCAGTCCCCCCGCCAACGCCGCTTCTACCACCGACAACAAATCTTTTGTGGGAGAAGTTACAAGATATAACTGCGATCGCAACAATCGCTGTTGACGTTCGTAACCAAGTAAGCGACTTTCGAGCGTGTAAACGCGATATCGCATTTGCTTAAATACACTGCCCATCTGCGGGTGATAAAGTTTACCGTATTCTTCTAGAACGCGTAAAGCTTCTTCCACACGACAGAAATTTGCTTGGAGGAGTGATTTGAGGTCAGCACGTTGTTGTTCTTGTGGATGTGTCAGTTGCGTACCAGGATCGCCAAGAGTATCTCGCGCTGCGCGTAATTCTGGGCTGTGCCAAGTTGCGAGTTCTTGCCGTAGTTGTTTGCATTCTCCGCTAAACTGGGCATTATTTAAACCAAAGCGACACCATTCTTCGATGATGCGCAGTCCTTCACGGGCGCGGTCTAGATTAGCGTCCAAGATGCGGCAAACGGCTGGTTGTACTTGTCCTCTTTGGTTATGTGATTCGACCATTGGAACAAACCCATTATTGTTTTCATCGTACCAGCCAGCATTCATATTTCAGCAACTTGAGTATGATTTAACTGATTTGCAAAAAAAAGTGTTTAATGCCATTGATTTTCTGCGACGGAGGCTGTATAAGAAGCAGCATAGATCAACGTCGAGATTGCCGTTGTCATCACCCTTGGCTTTGATGTTCCCAAAGTGATGCGGAGGAGTGCCGTGAATTTAACCCGCCCTGATACCTATTTTGACCTTGCTTCTTTTATTTTGAGCATAACGAAAATTTCGCATCCCAGCTTGTATGCGATCGCACTTGGACTATCAAGTATTGTGCTTGGTTTGAGCGATACTGGTTTGACTTCAGAAGCGCCACCGCTATATCTAAAAGATGCGCGCGCCAATCAGATAGCCTCAGCGAAAGTATTATTTGTTAACCCCAATGTAGAAAATGCTGCGCAAGCCAACGGTAGCGATCGCGCCCCATTTAAAACGATTACCCAAGCATTAAAAGTCGCTTCTGTAAATAGCGTAATTATGCTGGCAAAAGGGACATATAGTGCTGAAACTGGGGAAACGTTCCCACTCCAGCTAAAATCGGGTGTAGCAATTCAAGGCGATCCGCAAACGCGTGGAAGTGACATTGTTATTCAAGGCGGTGGCGTTTTCCTCAGTCCGACTTTTGCGCGGCAAAATGTGACAATTTTGGGAGCCAACCAAGCGACGCTGACGGGTGTCACGGTGACTAATTCTAATCCACGCGGTTACGGTTTGTGGATCGAGTCGAGTAGTCCCAGGATTACTGATAATACATTTACTGGCAGTACCCACGATGGGATTTCTGTAACGGGGGATAGTAAACCATTAATTCGCAACAATTATTTTCTGCAAAACGGGGCAAACGGAATTACCATCTACGGAATTTCTCGACCCGAAGTTCGCGAAAATATCTTTGAAAAAACAGGATTTGGCATCAATGTTTCGCAAAAAGCTGCACCACTGTTAATTGGCAATCGCATCACGCAAAACCGTGCGGGTGTGGTGATACAAGCGCAAGCACAACCAATCCTCAGAAGTAATACAATTGAAGGTAATATCGAAGATGGTGTCGTAGCGATCGCCGCCAGCTTACCTGATTTAGGCACTTCTGCACAACCAGGGGGCAATATCTTTCGCCAAAATGGACGTTACGACATTAACACTAAGGCAGCGCGTCAGACGATTCCGGCGTTTGGTAATACTTTAGCTGCTGACGCGCGTACAGTTGGCAATCTTGATTTATCCGGTAAGGTATTAGCTGCAATACCGCAAGCAGTACCCGCAAATATAGCAGTAAAACCACCAACAACGGCACCCGTCAGATCGACAACGCCTGCGAATACGATGACGCGGAGTGTAGCGCCCGAAGCGATCGCGATTCCTGTACCACCAGCAAATACCAACAATTCTCGCGCCAGATCTCTTCCATCACCTCCCGCAACAGGTTCAGATACGGCAATTGTCATTCCTGTACCACCGCCGACAACTTCTGCAACTATCGTACCACCACCATCAAACCCTAATCCTGGGGCAATTAATGTTCCTGTGCTGCAATCTGCACAAATTACCGAAGCTGATTTACTTCCTGTACCTAGTGGTAATATTCCACTCGGAAACGCGCGTAACCTACCGAAAATAAACTTACCGACAACCACACCAGCGCCTGGTACTCCACCACTTCCCCCAACGCGCGAATCGGCTTTGGGTTTGCGCTATCGAGTCATCGTCGAAGCGGAAAGTAAGAGTAAGCAAGATATGGTGCGATCACTTGTTCCTGGAGCTTTTCGGACGTTCTCGAATGGTAGAGTCTTTATGCAGGTGGGAGCCTTTGGCGATCGCGTGAATGCTAACGAAGTTTTGCAGTTACTCAACAATCGGGGTTTAAAAGGTACAGTGGAGCAAATTTAGCGAATACAAAGGCAGAAAACAGACAATTTGTGTACGAAGAATATTTTTTTTGATACTCGCCTTGCCAACTATAATAGGAGCAGTTAAATTCTCGCTATTTATGGCAATTCGGAAAATTTCTCTAGCGAGTATACTTCTGCCTTGTTCATGTTGTTAGACAACGTAGTTATTAATAAATACCTCATTGCTATATATACAAAAGGCACTTCATTAAACTATGAAGTGCCGATAACCTGAAGCAAAACTATTGATTCGTGTTGTTCTAGATTAACAAATTTTTATTGCTTGAACACCAAATTAAATTGCCGGAGGAAAGTAATGCTTTCAGCAGGTAAAAGTTTTTGTAAAGCAGGTGTATTATTCAGAGTTTTGATCTCTTCGTTACAAACTTGTCGCAAAATTTCTAAACAGCGATCACGTTGCAAACCTGGAGGCAAATTCTTAACTATAGACATTGCTATATTCAATTTTGGCACAATACTAGCTTTAGCACTAGCATAATTTTCTAACTCTTGAACTTTTTGTTTCAAAGAATCAGCGCGTTCGCGCTCATTATTATACTGCTGCATCACTACTTCTTGTTTTGCAAATCGAGAGGCGATCGCATTTAATAATTCTGTCCGTGAAAACGGCTTAGTTAAATAATCATCTGCGCCTAATTCCATCCCTCGCCGCATATCAGAACGATCCGCATTTGCTGTTAAAAAAATAAAGGGAATTGTTGCCGTTGCGGCATCTTGACGTAATGCTGTTAGCACGTCATAACCATTCAATTCGGGCATTCTTACATCACAAATAATTAAATCAGGTAAATATTCTTGTGCCCACAATGCACCAAAAAAGCCATTTTCCGCAGCAACAACATGAAACTCTTCTGCTTCAAGTAACTCAATAATATTAGCTCTAACATCCGGTTCATCTTCAATAACTAAAATCTTTTTCATTGAACTTATCCTTAATTATTTAATGGTATTGTTACTGTAAAAGTTGTTCCAACATTCACTTCACTATCTACAACGATTTTACCTCGATGTAAATCGACAGATTTTTTAACAATAGCTAATCCTAACCCAGTCCCTGAAATGATACCTACATTACTCGCTCGATGAAAAGAATTAAATAACTGCTCTTGTTCTGATTTTGGAATTCCAATTCCTTCATCTTGAATCACAAAAATTACTTCATCTGTTCGAGGAATTAAATCAAAATGAATAACACCACCTTGGGGAGAATATTTAATAGCATTTGATAATAGATTCGTTAAGATATGTCTCAACAATTTCTCATCTAAGCGTAATAAAAGCCTTTGCTCTTGAGCTTGAAAAATGATTTGATGTTTTGTCGTACTAATTTGTAGTTCTTCTACTAAACTAGAACAGAAAATAATGAGATCAAACGGCTGAGGATTAAACTCTAGTTTACCGGCTTCGGCTTTACCAATTAATAAAACATCATTCAACAAACTCGTCATATGATTAACAGCAGATTGAATTTTATAGAGATGATTAAGCTTTTTCTCATCACTCCATTTATGACTATAATATTCAAGTAATTCGGCTGAAGATAAAATCGTTGCTAATGGAGTACGAAACTCGTGTGATGTCATGGTCACAAAGCGTGATTTGAGTTCACTAAGTTCTCTTTCTTTTTTTAAGGCGTTAAATGTATCGCGCTCAATTCGTTTACGCTCTGTGATATCGTAAGCAATTCCTGTTGTGCCGATAATTTCATTATTTTCGTTATAAATTGGTGTTTTGATTGTTTCAAACCAAACTTCACTACCGTCTGAAGCAAGCGAAAATTCTTCAAAATATTTTCTTTGACCTGTTGCTAAAACTTCGCGATCGTCATCGATACATTTTTGAGCCAAATCAGCAGGAAACAAATCATAATCTGTTCTACCGATAACGTCTTCTAACTTTTTGTTAAATAATCTTAGTAAAGGTTCGTTAACAGCAATATATCTACTTTCACTGTCTTTGAGCCAAGCGCTACCAGGAATATTATTTAAAATTGCCTTTAGCTGGCGTTCTTGTTGTTGCAGTAACTCTAAAAAAAGCTTAGTTTCAGTTATGTCACGAACAATTGCCATGACCTCATTTTCTGCACTTACAACAATTCTAAATTCGTAGTAGCGTAATAGGTTGTCTACATAAGCTTGCGATTCAAAGATTTGAATTTCTCCAGTTGCTAATGCTTGTTCAATACAAGCCATCGCGGGTAAAGCAATTTCTGAAGAAAGAACTTCACACAAATGTTTTCCTACAAAATTGTTGTCAGGTATTATCAAACTTTCATTTTTTGCAGCTTTGAAGTTAACGAAGTAACCTTCTTTGTTGATTCGTAGCAGGAGATCTGGTAGTGCATTGATTAATGCGCGGTTTGTCGCCACACTAGAACGTAATGCTTCTTCTGCTTGTTTATGTTGAATCAAAGAACCTAATTGAATAGCGACGGTTGAAATTATTTCAACTAATCGCCGATCCTCTTCGTAAGCTTCAAACATAAAAAAAACAAGGACAGCCAAAACTTCGTTGCGATTAATAATGGGAATACCAACTCCCGCTTTAAATCCAACTTCTTTGACAACTTGATGGCGCTGACAAATTTCCGCTGATGTACTAGAGACATCTTGAATCCACTCAGGATGCTTTGATTCCCAAACACGCCCTGGGATACCAACTCCTAGGGAAAAAGCAAATTTTTCACTTAATGTTCTAAATTTTTCTAATTCTGGGCTAACACCATACCAAGCAGGGCTGTATTCTAAAACGTTAATATTTGTTTTAGGAATCCATGCTTCACCAAATTTCCAACCTGTGAATTCGCACACCTTGCGTAAAGCAATTCCTAATGCTGAATGAAAATCTATAGCTTCACTAATTGCTTGTGTCATCCTTTGTAAAAAAAGGACTTCTTTCTCAGCGCGTCGCAAATCGATATTTTCGGCTTGCAATTGCTTGTTAGCTTTTTCAAGTTCAAGGATGCATTTTTCTATGGTTATATCGTTACAATTAACGCTGGTCTGTGTAGTAGCTATAAAGTGAGAATGACAGGGGTTTGTATGAGATTGTGAATCGGCTAAACTACACTGCGTTGCTAGTTGGTTATGCTGGTTTAGCGATTTATCTCTATCTACAATCATCGTTTTACCCCTGCGGATACTTTTTTGTATATTGAAAGGCGGATGAATTTATTAAAAGACTATGATTATCCGCTCAATCGTATTCCACAGGTGGGTTAGCTGTAATCCGAGAAAACCAGTAGAAAGTTTTTTTTAGCGCTCAGAGAATTTACGGGTATTTGTTGATAAGATTTATATGAGCTAGGCTACCGAAGCTTGAGCAATTTATGAATTAAATATTGGATTTCATCGCCTTAAAAACTCATATATCACACTTGGGCATAGGTTTAATAGAGACAAACCGACAAGAACTCAGCGGTTGAAACCGCAGCTACACATTTATTTGTTGTTTGTCCACGAAGGTGAACAGGGTTTTTATGCATAAAAAAAGCAGGTTTTGATAACCTGCCTTGTAGATTGTATTTCAGACTTTAGAACTATGCTTGTTACTTAATTTCCGATCGCTGGCGCGCGGAAGGACAAAGTTGAAGCTTTTTGAGTTGCTAACGTCGGTACAGAATCTCGTAACCTTTCGGTAAGTTGTATTGTTGTTGCATCGTAGACTTGTGTCAAGATCTTGGGGTATAGACCAATACCGATAATTGGTACTAACAAACAAGCAATGATGAAGACTTCACGGGGTTCTGCATCAACAAGGACTTCGTGCGAAACTAATTCCTTATTTTCTGGTCCGTAGAAGATCTCGCGGAGCATTGATAGCAGGTAAATTGGCGTTAAAATGACACCAACTGCCATAAGAAAGACAACGATGATTTTAAACGTGGGGCTGTAGGCATCGCTATTAGAAAAGCCAACGAAGACCATCAATTCAGCGACAAAACCACTCATTCCAGGTAAAGCTAAGGAAGCCATTGAACACGTTGTCCACATGGCGAACATCTTTTGCATTTTTTGTCCGACGCCACCCATTTCATCCAACATCAGGGTATGGGTGCGGTCGTAAGTTGCGCCTACCAAGAAGAATAAACTTGCGCCAATCATGCCATGCGAGATCATTTGCAGCATTGCACCATTCAAGCCCAAATCGGTGAATGACGCAATACCGATCACAACAAAACCCATGTGCGAAATTGAAGAGTAAGCAATTTTTCGCTTGAGGTTACGCTGCGCAAAAGATGTTAACGCCGCGTAGATGATGTTGACGACTCCTAAAATGACCAATACTGGTGCAAAATAAGCATGCGCATCGGGTAGCATTCCCGCATTCATCCGAATTAAGGCATAGCCGCCCATTTTGAGGAGAATTCCTGCCAGTAACATATGCACTGGGGCAGTTGCTTCCCCGTGCGCATCTGGTAACCAGGTATGTAACGGGAAAATAGGAAGTTTTACCGCGTAGGCAATTAACAAAGCCGCATACACCCATAATTGAAAATTTAAGGCGTAATCTTTGGCGGCGATCGCCCGCATATCAAACGTCACGGTATCGCCATAGAACGCCATTGTCAGGGCTGCAACTAAGATAAATAGCGAACCACCTGCTGTGTACAAAATGAACTTTGTGGCGGCGTACTGCCTCTTTTTACCGCCCCAAATTGCCAGCAATAGGTATACAGGGATAAGTTCGAGTTCCCAGACCAGGAAAAACAGTAGCATATCCTGGACAGCAAACACAGCAATCTGACCGCCGTACATTGCCAGCATCAAAAAGTAAAACAACCGCGGCTTGAGCGTTACAGGCCAAGCTGCTAACATTGCGAGCGTTGTGATAAACCCAGTTAAAATCACTAAAGGCATTGATAAGCCATCTACGCCCACCGACCAATTTAAATCTAGCTGCGGTACCCAGGAGTAACTTTCCACTAGCTGTAAATTGGGATTAGCCAAATCATACTGAGAATAAAACGCCCAAACAATCAGTGCAAAATCAATCAATCCCACGACGAGGGAGTACCAGCGTACTGTTTTACCATCTTTATCAGGTAAAAAGGGAATTAACAGTGACGCGGCGATCGGCAACAAAATTATTGTCGTCAGCCAGGGAAAATTAGCGATGTTCATAGTTAATTAGGGAGTAAGTAGGGAATAGGGAGTAGGGAACTTGGGGTTAACATTTCTCCTCGCCCCTTGCCTGTTGACTCCTCGCCCCTACGTCAAGTCACACCAAAAACAATCACTAAGCCTAACACAGCCCCAAATACAATCAGGGCATAGAATTGAGCGCGACCATTTTCTAGGTATTTCAAGCCTTCACCACTAATGAGTGTGAAGAAGCCTGTCAAGTTAACCGCACCATCAACAACGCGATAGTCAACTTCCATCACTTGTCGCGCGAGGCGGCGGCTACCTAAGACAAAGATTTGATAGTAAATGTCATCAAAGTACCACTTGTTGAGGGAAAGTTCATAAAGTGGCTTGATTGATGAGGCGATCGCGGCGGGGTCGATCTTACCGAACAAGTACATCAACGACGCTAAGGTAATGCCAATCAAGGAAATACCGACTGAACTACCTGCCATGATGAAAAATTCGGTTTGATCGAACTCGGCGACTTTTTCGATCACTTCAGCTAGCGTTTCACTCGGAGGATAGATGAATTCCTCAAAGTAGTTAGCATAAGGAGTACCTACCAAACCGATAAAGATTGAAGGAATCGCGAGGGCAACGAGCGGTAGCGTCATCGTCCAAGGTGACTCATGGGGATGTTCGCTATGTCCATGATCGTGGGAATCGGATAAAGTTGCGAGTTCTCGTGTATTCATTGCCCCAGGACCAAAGTTAGGTGCAAGCGGCGAAGGACTCATTAACGTATTTGCTGCGGCAGATTTCAGCTTTTGGCGAATTTCGGTTTGATTGCCACGGAATTTACCTTCAAACGTGGAAAAGTACATCCGAAACATATAAAAGGCAGTGATTCCCGCTGTTAACCAACCAACAAACCACAAAAAGGGATTGGCGGCAAAGGCAGAACCCAAAATTTCATCTTTAGACCAGAAACCTGCGAAGGGTGGAATACCGCTAATTGCCAACGTGCCAATCAAAAAGGTTACGGCGGTAATTGGCATAAATTTCCGCAATCCCCCCATCATTCGCATATCTTGCGCTAAAGCTGGGTCGTGTCCAACGACGGCTTCCATCCCGTGAATCACAGAACCCGAACCCAAAAACAACATCGCTTTAAAATAGGCGTGCGTCATCAGGTGGAATAACCCTGCACTATACGCGCCGACGCCCATTGCCATCACCATATATCCCAGCTGAGAAATAGTGGAGTAGGCTAAGCCTTTTTTTATGTCATTTTGCGTGATGGCGATCGTTGCCCCTAAAAACGCAGTAAACGCGCCTGTAAAAGCAATGACATTCATTGCTGCGGGTATGCCTTCAAAGACGGGGTACATCCGCGCAATCAAAAACACTCCAGCAGCAACCATCGTCGCGGCGTGGATTAATGCCGAAATTGGAGTCGGACCTTCCATTGCATCTGGTAGCCAGACGTGCAGGGGAAATTGAGCCGATTTAGCAACAGGACCTAAGAAGACTAGAATTGCAAAGAGGGCAGCAAGGATACTACTAAGCGATCCTGTTTCCACTAATGTTTGCAAGCGATCGCCGATTGCGTCAAACTCGAAACTGCCGGTTGCCCAGTACAAGCCTAGAATTCCTAGTAGTAAGCCAAAGTCGCCAACGCGGTTGGTAACAAATGCCTTTTGGCACGCATCTGCTGCGGCTGGGCGATCATACCAGAAGCCAACGAGTAGGTACGAGCACATCCCTACAAGTTCCCAGAAAATATAGATTTGGACGATGTTTGGGCTAACAACCAAACCTAACATCGATGAGCTAAACAGGCTCAGATATGCATAAAAGCGTACATACCCAGGGTCATGAGCCATGTAGCCATCGGTGTATACCATCACCAAAAAAGCTACTGTGGTGACGATTACCAACATCAGAGCGGTAAGGTGGTCAATGGTGTAGCCCATTGTCAGGTGAAAGTTTCCTGCGGCTGCCCATTCTAACGTGCGGACGTAAGGCGCGTGTCCTTGGAATTGACTGACAAGCAATGCTATCGAGAGAAACATTGCTGCACCTAACAAGGAGACGACAAATACCGCATTTAAGTGTCGCGCGCGGTTCGTCACCTGATTGAACGAGATTAACCCAAGACCGACCAGCATTGCCCCGACCAAAGGTAACACCGGAACGAGCCAGGCATACTGATAGATTGCTTCCATCACTGACGCCTACTTTTATAATTCTTTTCTATTTTGACCAAACTGTTAACAATTGTGACACAAGGGTTTTACCATAAAATAGCCCACATGACTGAAATATCAGTGGGATTCCTAAAAATAGTTGTTGGTTTTGAGCCATGCAACTTGTGATTCAAACAGTGATTAGTGGTTGGTCACAAGTTTTGAATAGAATCTTTTTGTTTGTGGCTCATCATTCCTAGTCTTTCAGTTTCCTTTGTGCCTGTGTCTGTATATCTTTGCTTAAGCTAAGCGACATTCCCACTCAGCGCTTAAAGATGTGCTAGCGCGCGCAATCGAACAAAGCTTATTTTCTTGATTTTCGCTGTATTGAAGTTGAATTCTTTCTAGTTCTGCACGTAGTTCGGCGTATCCGTGGAAACTATCCCAGCGGTGCTTGAGGCTTCCCTTGTCGAGCAAAATCAATGTTGGCAGTGTCGTTAGCCGAAACGAATTAGCAAGTTTAAAGTTTTCATCAGCATTAACGCCAACAACTTTGACTTGATGTTGATATTGATCTTGGAATTGTAACAACAGAGGTTCAATGCTGCGGCATAGACCACACCAAGGTGCCCAAAAATGCACAAGAACAGGGATAGGAGATTCTAAAACTTCTTGAGTAAATGTTCGCTCACTAACCGACAACACCATGCTTCCTCTAAGTACATCTATCGAGTTTTGTTATTAAATTAGCTACCTGACCCTGGTCATTGAAATAATATATTAAAACTTTGACAACATTTATCTTGAAATCATGCGTTGCCGCTCATTTTTAGTAGCTATTTTGAACCATGCTACATCAATTTGGGATCAATTGGTAGACTGAAATTTTTGATTCATACTTTATAGCCAAAAGGGTGGGATCAATTGTTGTAGCGGTTTTGACAAATTCGGGCAAAGTTAATGAACATTCTAAATAAATGCACGTTTGGCGATCGCTTATAGTAAGCAATATCTATCCTTTTGGGAGTATACATCACCAATTTCCTTTAATAGGTACTTGCATAAAAGTGGGTAAGATCACCACAGTAAAATTACAAAAACAGCAACACCTAGAAAAGCAGCACAGAGTAATTCTTGGTGTTTCAGCGTTTGTTTGCCTCGGCGAATCGCTAGACAATGAATAATAAATAACGCGAGCAAAAGCTCTTTCGTAACGATTTATGAAGATGCGATCGCCACGCCAAACGCCAAATCAACGATGCAGGA
This sequence comes from Chroogloeocystis siderophila 5.2 s.c.1, assembly GCF_001904655.1. Classification (NCBI taxonomy): domain Bacteria; kingdom Bacillati; phylum Cyanobacteriota; class Cyanophyceae; order Chroococcidiopsidales; family Chroococcidiopsidaceae; genus Chroogloeocystis; species Chroogloeocystis siderophila. Next base: position 19,525 of record NZ_MRCC01000001.1, read on the forward strand.
CGCGTTTAAAACTGCCAACCACAAGGTAGGCGCCGTGCCGCAAATCATGCCAGTTTCATAAAGACGAACTTGGGGTTTCTGAATGGAGGCAATTTCTAGTAGATTGAACGTAGCTGAATATAAGAAATACAAAACTGACAACACCCAAACGACTGATCCTACCCTGAAAACTCCCTGAAATTGTCACAAGTGCCAACTTTCATAGTGTAATCAAGAGCGTAAATGATGAAGACGACTAGCAATGGCAAACTTACCAAAGCAAAGACGACACAATAAAGTTGCGCACTAAGGCGTTTTTTTACCCAAAGTGGCAACGCAGCTAAATAACTGGGGCGATCGCGTCGCTAAGCAGACCAAGAGAAAACTATGTAAATAAAATTGTTAGAAGAAAACTAGCGTCTAGTACAGCCAATAGCACAAAGTATTCAACAGGAGCGATTTAATCAGAATGAAATGAGTTGTGATAGTGTCAAGTTCTAGATTAAGTCTCCTAAATAAGCAGGCTATGAACCATTTAGGTGTGACCGTTAAGCCGAATTGGTTGCCTGAAGTCTCCTTTCATCTTCGTGGGTTTAGCCGTATGTCTGACCTTCCTTTTACTTTAGATCAGTTACGCATTCTCAAAGCGATCGCCGCCGAAGGGAGCTTCAAGCGTGCTGCTGATAGTCTATATGTCTCACAACCTGCTGTCAGTCTCCAAGTACAAAACTTAGAGCGACAGTTGGATGTTCCTTTATTCGACAGAGGAGGACGCCGAGCACAACTAACCGAAGCCGGTTATCTTCTGCTGAGCTATGGTGAGAAAATTCTCACACTTTGCCAGGAAACCTGTCGCGCCATTGAAGACCTGCAAAATCTCCAAGGCGGTACGCTGATCGTTGGTGCCTCGCAAACGACCGGAACGTATCTTTTACCACGGATGATCGGTTTATTTCGACAACAATATCCTGATGTGGCCGTGCAATTACACGTTCACTCAACACGCCGTACAGCTTGGAGTGTCGCGAATGGGCAAGTCGATCTTGCGATTATTGGTGGTGAAGTCCCATCTGAATTGCAAGATTCGCTAGAAATTATTCCCTATGCGGAAGATGAACTAGCACTGATATTGCCTGTATCGCACCCGTTTGCGAAGCTAGACACAATTTATAAAGACGATCTTTACAAGTTACAGTTCATTGCGCTCGACTCGCAATCAACAATTCGTAAAGTTATCGATCAAGTTTTGACGCGCTGCGATATTGATACGCGTCGTCTCAAAATCGAAATGGAACTCAATTCAATCGAAGCGATCAAAAATGCCGTGCAATCAGGGTTAGGTGCTGCTTTCGTTTCCATCACAGCGATCACTAAAGAATTGCAAATGGGAGGATTACACTGTGCCAATATTGAAGGTGTGGTTGTCAAGCGGACTTTATCGGTCATTGTTAACCCAAATCGTTACCGCTCAAAAGCCGCAGAAGCCTTTATCAACGAAATCTTACCGCAATTTGCTAAACCAGGTTGGAACAAAGATGTGTTGAAATCGCAACGACCAATTGTACCAGAAACTTTTGATGAAGAAGAAGTCACACCCCACCCCGCTGGTGGTTAATTGTGTGATGGGAATTTGGAGTGAAAACTATGCCTAGCCCCTGACCCCCCATTGATGAAAGTCTACTGCACTCGTTCCAGTTGCCCCCGCCCCCAAAATCATTTTGCGGATTTAGACGACAGCGCCACGTTAAAAACAATTCAACAAAAATACTGCACTGCCTGTGGGATGCCGTTGATTTTGGTGGGGCGCTATTTGCCGCTTCGTCTGCTCGGAAAAGGGGGCTTCGGTGCAGCTTTTTTGGCACGCGATCGCTATACTCCAGGAATGCGTCGCTGTGTTGTTAAGCAATTTCAACCTGCTGGCTATTTAACGCCAACTCAACTACAAATTGCACAGCAATTATTTGAACGGGAAGCCGCAGTTTTAGAGGAACTCGGCAGTCAAAACGACCAAATTCCTGACCTGTATGCCTTTTTTGAATTAACAGTACAGAGTTTGCAGCCTGGTGGACAAGACAAGTTTTTCTACTTGGTACAGGAATACATTGATGGCAAAAATTTAGAGGAGGAATTAGAAGAAAAAGGCAAGTTTTCACCCAATGAAGTCGTAGAAGTATTGCAAGCAATTCTGCCTGTACTGCAATTTGTTCACGAACACGGTTCGATTCATCGCGATATCAAACCTTCTAATATTATGCGCCATCGCAACGGGCGGCTCTATTTGCTCGATTTTGGTGCAGTCAAACAAGTCACAACCGCAGCTACGCAAACAAAAGGCTCGACAGGAATCTATTCGCAGGGATACGCGCCACCTGAACAAATGTCTGGCGGGGATGTTTATCCATCAACAGATTTGTATGCTTTAGCCGTTACTGCGCTGGTTTTACTCACGGGTAAAAAAACGGTTGAATTGTTTGATGTTTACAATAATCGCTGGCACTGGAGAACACACGCCGATATTGCCCCTGCGATCGCAGACATTCTCGATCGAATGCTGTCAATCACACCTAACCAACGCTTTCACTCTGCCCAAGAAGTATTAACCGCGATCGCTGCTGCGACAACCGCACCACCGCCAGTAACGTCACCTCCAACTCCAGCTACCGTACCCTACTTTCATCAACCAGCAGCATTTTCACTGTTGGAACTCTTAGCAGGTGCGGGACTAAGTGGCTTTGCTGGAGGATTGCTCGCAATCGCACTTTACAGCCTGGTGCAATCGTCGGCGATCGCACTGGGGGTAGCTGGATTAATTTTAGGAATGCTGATTATTGCCCAAACTCGACGTTGGCTTGATGCTAAAGATATATTAATTCTTGTCGGTATTCTATTGGCGATCATTTTATTTGTTCCAGCTTTACAGAGTGGATTAACAATACACAATATTTTGTTCTTAGCTTTAGTCGCAGGTGCAGCCGCGATCGCGCTGACAGCTTTATTTAGGCTGGTATACAAACTACTTGCTTCAATCTTTTAAGTCAATTGTGGCAGAGCAAGCTCGAAGAGCAATGGTCAACAACGTTAAGACATGATAGCAACTCAAAAACCTAGCCTTAACGAAATCTTAACTCTGACTCCTGAACCGTAGGTCTGCGCAAAGCGCGTTCTCTAAGGTTGTTTGTAGTTGTCAAACAAAATGAGCAAATCGATCAACCAGGAGGTGAAGCTTACGCTAACTTACTCCTCACCAATCAAGGACAAGAATTAATTAGGCAAGCAGGATTTGTCAGTATTCGCTAGAAAAAGCTAAAAATGTGAGGTAATTGGTAATAGGTAATCTTCTAATCACCAGCTACCAATGACCAGTCATTACTCTACGCTATGCACCCAGCTACTTATCAAATCCTATGTCTCAAAAGAATGAAACTGCCGTTCTTGTATTAACTTTTTTAATCACAGTAGGAATTGTCGGCGGTGGATTATGGTTGCTTGCCAATCGTGGTATCAATCTAGGAATACTCACTCAGCCGCAATCAAAAGATACCGCTACTGATGCCAATGCACCACCGCTGCTTTCAAGTGAATCTAGCAGTAATTTTGCCACAGTTCAAAATGTGCCTAATGGACTATTTAACTATGGTGGTAGTACGACTTGGGCACCAATTCGCTTAGCAGTTGACTCAGCAATTCAAGCGGCGCGACCAGAGTTTCGCTTACGCTATGTCGATCCTACGGGCGAAACACCAGGCTCAGCAAGCGGAATTCGGATGTTGATTGATGGGAGAATTGCTTTTGCACAGTCTTCTAGACCGTTAGTGGATCAAGAAATTGCCCGCGCGCAACAACGAGGCTTTGGTTTGAGCCAAGTAGCCGTTGCGATTGATGGATTGGCGATCGCTGTTAACCAGAATTTAAATCTTTCTGGACTGACGATCGAACAAGTTCGCGCAATTTACACTGGCAAAATTGCCAATTGGAATCAACTCGGTGGTCCAAATCTATCAATAGTACCGCTTTCGCGCCAAATGAGTGATGGTGGCACAGTTGAGTTTTTTGTGCAAGATATCCTTGCGAATCAATCATTCGGGTCTAATGTAGAATTTGTTGCCGACACAACTCAAGCGCTGCGCAGATTAGCGGTAACTCCTGGTGGTATTTACTATGCCTCAGCACCAGAAGTTGTCCCGCAATGTACCGTCAAATCCCTACCGATAGGGCGCGCATCAGGTGAATTTGTTCCGCCTTATCAAGTACCTTTTGTTCCTTTATCTCAATGCCCAAGATTACGTAATCGCCTCAATCTTGAAGCTTTTCAAACGGGTGACTATCCGATTACACGTAACTTGTTTGTCGTCGTCAAACAAAACGGTCAAACCGACGAGCAAGCTGGAAATGCTTATGCTAATTTTCTCCTGACAGGACAAGGGCAAGAACTGATCGAGCAAACGGGTTTTGTTAGAATTCGCTGACATTGTGCGTGTTAAGCGCATTGAGTCGCGCACGATAATTTTACCGTTTGGCAATATTCACTGACTCGGCTGGCAAACAAATTAAATTATCACCCTGAGTAATCAACAAGTTGCGTTGACGTAATTTACCCATCAACCGAGTAACAGTGACTCGTGTCGAACCAATTGCACTGCCTATTTGGGCGTGTGTCAGTGGAAATGGTAAGCAATAGCCACGCAGCACTTCCGGATCTTCTGGACTAAAAGACGGTTCGCCATACTCCTCAACCAAGAGTGTCAGAAATCCTAATAAACGATCAATTGTCCGTCGTTGTCCTAACGCACTCAGCCACAATAATTTTCGTTGGTGCTGATAACGAAAAGCATCGAGAACTTCGCGTCGAAAATGCGGCCAATTATCTAGATCGTGCCAGTACATCCACACTACGGAAGTTTGGTCAACATGAGCATAGGCTTGGAGTGTAAACGGTGATTGAGCAACAATTTCAAAGGGCTGTCCAGCACCAACAAAGCCTAAAAAAGCTTCCTCTGGAGTTCGGTTAACTCGGCGAGAAGTTAACTGGCTGGCTGTAGCGCTGACTTGGGCAGTACCGACAAGTCTAATTGCACCACGTTGTACTAAATACAGTAGCCCTGGCCGTGCAGGAATTCGCTCATCTTTGTTGAATGAACGAACTCGGTAGTGTTCTTGCGCCCAATCGAGAATTCGTTGCCAAGTCAAAAATGGTCTTGGTGTTTCTGAAAATGTTGGGGACTGCATAGATGGAGAATGCATAAGTCGAAGCATTTGGCTTTTAGCCGAAAACGTTACAACAAGATGCAGCCGTTACGGGTATGTTAATGCGACAAAGATCACTTAACAGACCAGTGTAATTATCGGCTACTAGTTAGCTTAACTCTACATTTGTTTTATAGGTCTTGCAAAGCAATCCTAGTATTAGATGTTACTTATTATTTACTAAATTTTGCAGTTTTTGATTTTAGTGATCGCGTATTTCAATCTTAAAGCAACCTAAAGTTTGGTAAAAGTGAAACATTCTCGATACAAGCAATGTCACTTCCAAAAGGACGACATCTTGCCTGGAATACTTATCCTTACAAATTATTCTGTCAGTGATCTTCGTCACAATAAATATGTAATAAAAATCACTTAATGTTCTCAGTAAAATTTTGGTAGCGATTGTAACTCACTAAGTATGAAGCCATAACCGCGCTACGCTGTAGATCTGTACAAGCAATAATCAGTGACATATTTTGAGTTGTTTTAACGATGACCGTTTATAACAAATTTTAGAGTGAACTTCTTTGTCATCCGCTGACTATCGTGTAATTAAACAAGTGTTATTGCCGCACCTGCAAGTAGCACTCAATTTATACTTACTAAATTACAGACTGGCACTACAGCCGCAACTGAATGTTTCTTGGTGCCAAAAAAAAGACTGTGGATTTACTTATGTATGGGCGATCGCTTTGCATCTGAGTGCAATACAAAAGCTACCGGCGATCCAAATTGCGATGAGATTGATTGACTTCATTAACACTAAAGCAATTGCGGATGACATACGGCAAAAATTAGCAACAGAAAATACTGGCTCAACATTGATCGCTACGCGTATAGTATCGCCAGGGCTAATTTATTTAGAATTAACAGATTGCGCGATCGCAGCTTGGCTACAGTACTCAATAACACATCCTCCAAAGAGGGAAACATATTGCCTACAAAAAGAAAATAATATCCCCTCTTCCTTTACACTTCAATATACTCATGCTCGTTGTTACTCAGTATTAAAGCTAGCTGTGCGTGAAGAGATACTTCCACCCGCGCTTACACCAATTTTTTTTCTAGATTCTCAACAACAACTTATTTGTCACCATGCAGCTGAGCAGGCTTTAATTAAGCAGTTATTAGTGTCATTTGATAACTTATACTGTCCCAGTCCTAACTTTAAACCGCACTGGGAAAAAATAGCAGTTGATTTATGTCAAGCTTGGCAAACTTTTTATGCCTACTGTCGGATTTGGGGTGAAGTTAGACGCGATCATCTACATCTAGCGCAAGCACGATTGGGCTTAACGCTATTGACTCAACGTCTTTTAGCTGTACTCCTAAACGACAAGTTGGGAATTTATGCACCAACCGAACTATAGGATAAAAGCCGTTTATAATATTTGTAACTTCTGCCTTTAGATAGAAAATTTTGTGTAAGGCAGTGACAAATAAACAGAGTTCATATAATATTGCAAGTGTGTGAGGAGCGAACCAGTCAGGGTACCGAGACGAAACACGGCCAGTCGTCGGTACCCTTTCTGAGTTTGTAAGGATTGTTACAAAATAACGTATGCCTTTCAAAGCTTTTAATTAACTGGCAACGATTAAATTGCCTTATCTCGCAAAATAAATTCTTCAATTGCTGCTGCTACGCCATCTTCTTCAACAGTTGGCGCTACCCATTGCGCAATATCTTTAACTGCTGACGGTGCATTACCCATGGCAACGCCAATCCCTGCATATTCCAGCATTTCCACATCATTAAAATTATCGCCAACTGTCATCACGTTTGCCGCTTGAATACCTAAGCATTCTTCGGCTAAGTAACGCACGGCCGCCGCTTTATTGACTAATGGATTAGTTGCTTCAAAAAAAGTCGCAACTGATTTTGTCATGTACAGTTCCGCTGGCGTGTATCGCTGGCGCAAACTGCCTAAAAGACGATCAATCAAAGCAATATCATCGCTGAGGGCTAACACTTTTGTGGGTTCGTCGATGAGAACTTGACGCAAATCACCAACAGCAATTGGTTCAATTCCCGAACGTTCTGAGTAGAGTTGAGTTTCTGGGGTGAGTTCGCGCACATATAGGCGATCGCGGATATAAAAGTGAACCGATAGTAGTGATCGCAGTTGCGGTTGCTCAAAGTAATCTAACAGCTGATGCGCAGTTGCTTTGGCAACGGGTAAATGACGATGCATTTTTTGCGTATGCGGATCTTGAATCCAAGCGCCCTGGTACGCTAACAATGGCATTGTTGAGTTAATATCTTCATGAAAGCGTAAGGCAGAGCAATACATTCGACCTGTCGCTAGTGCGACTTCAACACCTTTAGCTTTTGCCGCAGCGATCGCATGACGTACCGCAGGGCGAATTGTGTTTGATTCTCCGGCGATTGTACCATCGATATCGAGTACCAGCAGTTTTATTTGAGTTTTGAATTGGTAATTGGTCATTGGAAATTGATAATTGAAACTCCCCATCACCTCGTTTTTTGATTTTCTGTGCTAGGAATAGGTGACATCAAATCGCTTACATCTACTTAACTTAATTTTTTAGTACTATCAAAAAAATTATCTAGTTACAGAAAAAACACCAAAGACTTTCACTGTCAAAGTATAAATGAAATTAGCTGATGCTTGCTATTGCTGGCAATATGTGGTTTACCAAAGTGTAATTTGATTTATAGCTTTAGCGGTTATTCTTATCATTTCATTTTTGGTGCTCAAACTTTAAATTAACTGAGTGAAATTGTGTTGATTGGTTGTAGTAGAAAATACCTAAGATTGACGTTGTTAATATAACAAAATCAGCTTAAAAGTAGATTAAAAATAAAGTAGAAATCGATACACTGAGGCAATTGCTGTAGGTATAGGAATAAATTAATATGCAGGGGATTGAGCGTTTTGGGAAGCAAACAGCAGCCCATGCGGATGCAGTGTTAGAGGAAGCATCTGTTGAGCCTTTAGTCGTCGAGCCTCCTGCTATAGAATGCGAAGTATGCGTTGTTGTGCCAGTGCGAGATGAAGCTGAACACTTAGTTGCGACCCTCAATGCCTTAGCACATCAAATCAATTTACACGGCAAACCACTGCATCACAGCCGCTACGAAATTATTCTACTAGCGAACAACTGTTGTGATGATTCGGTAGCGATCGCGCGAAAATTTGCTCAGCAACACGCATCATTAGCACTCCACGTCGTAGAAATCACCTTGCCCAAACCGGAAGCGTATATCGGTAAAGTGCGGCGTCTTTTGATGAATGAAGCGTATCGTCGCTTGATGAGTATTGGACGCGATCGCGGCGTGATTGCTTCAACCGATGGCGATACTCGCGTAGCCCCGACTTGGATCGCTGCTACATTAGAGGAAATCACTCGCGGTGCGGATGCTGTTGGCGGGAGAATTATTACAGATTGTGCCGAACGCAGTCGATTAGATCCTTATGCACGGTTATGTTACTTGCGTGAAGTAGGCTATCGCTATCTCTTAACCGAACTCGAAACTTATCTCGATCCTGAACCGTGCGAATCCTGGCCTCGGCATTATCAGCATTATGGTGCAAGTGTAGCCGTAACAGCCCAAATGTATGCTCGTGTAGGTGGGATACCTGCGGTACGAACACCCGAAGATGTTGCTTTCTATCAGGCATTATTACGCGTTGATGCAAGATTTCGTCATAGTCCAGCGGTGAAAGTCATCACTTCAGCACGACAAACCGGACGCGCCAAAAATGGCTTAGCAAATCAGTTACGCGAATGGACGGCGATGGGACACAAACATCAGCCGTTTATTGTTGAATCTGTAGCACGAAGCGAACAAAAACTGCAAGCACGTCGGAAGTTACGATCGCTGTGGATGCGATCGCGTTTTCACCAACTCAGTGATTATGAAATGGCACAGTGCGCACACGAATGGGGAGTTTCGCTAGCTTGGCTAACCGCAGAATTGCATCAGTCGCCTACGTTTGGTTTATTGCTAGAACGCGTCAAAGAAAAACAAGCTATTGAGTTAGAACGAGACTCTCACCAAGAAATTTCTCAAGCAATCGCTGATCTGCGATCGCGTTTAAGTCACTTACGCAAAACTCCAATTCATCTAAACCCGCTCGAACAAGTCAAGCCGATATTGATCTTCCCGCTGTCCGTGCAAATGCCGCAAGTGCGAATCGGTTAGTTCCATAAACGAATCGTGAACTTCATCGCCCCACAATGGGTAATCTTCGGCATATAGCGTCCAGTGGACAAGCAGCAAATGCCCTCCTGATTCTAGATGCTCTAGAATCAATTTTTGCGCTTTTCTTAAATCATCCCGCGATAAGTAATAACCAACTTCGGAAACTAAAGTTAAATCAAAAGTTCCTTGCGGGTAATCAAGTGGCACTTGCATCAGTTGAAACTTAACATGAGGTTGATGCTGACAGCGCTTTATGGCGCGATTCAAAGCAACTTCCGATGCATCAATAGAAAACAGTGAATCGCAACGTTCGGCTAAACGCGAAGTCAGAACACCAATCGAACAACCAATTTCGAGCGCAGAGCGGTAGCGTTGTTTTGGTAGCGCGGCTAGAGTATTTGCGTATTTATTCGCCTCATATTCACTCGTCTCAAACTGCCAAGGATCTTCATCAGCAGTATAGAGATCGTTAAAATATTGAGGTTGCAGCGACTTCATAGGTGGCTTTGGTTGATTCATTAGGTTTGCTCCAAGTAAAGTTCCCAAGGATGGGCAAAGTTTGCCAGCATTTCTGGTGTTAAACGAAAACCCTCTGGGTCATCGTCAATTAAATCAGTTGTTTGCGAACGATATGCCGTGATCGCCTGTTGTTTTAAATCGACGACTGTACCGATATCTAACCGCCACGGCTTAATATTTGGGGGTAAATTGCTATTTTTGCGCTGTAAAGGATCCCAATCCCAAATCAGATATTCAATTTGCCGCAGTGATAAATTTGCCGTGTCAATTGCGGTTGTGAGGAGTTCCCAAGTCGCACGGTGATCGGGGTGCGGATCAAATCGCCAAGGTAGAAAGATTGTTTGTACATCACGGCTGGATAGGTAGTCTCGCAGGCGAGTCACCGCAAAATTAAAATCAGCGCTATTTCTATTAGGAACAGCACCATCTTGAAGGCAGAAAAATGTCACTGCGACTTTATCACCAAGCACCGCGAGTGCAGCGCGAGTTTCACTTTCACGTAAGTCTCTTAAGGCGGGTGCAGGGTAGCGACGCGAGTTAGGATGCGATCGAGTACCATCACTGATAATAAGGACCTCTACAGAAACGCCAAGCTGCTGTAATAAAGCGATCGCCCCACCACATCCAAGCGATTCATCATCAGGATGTGGCGCAACAATCAGCGTCGAACCAAAATCAGCGATCGCACTTGCGGGATAGAGTGGTATTTGCTCTGGAGCTAATAACGCTTGCGACACAATCTGAGTCATAGCATCCACAGCGAACTTGCAGGTTGGTCACTTCCTAACGCGTATTGCCCGACATTCGCGATCGCCGCATCAAATGCGGGTTGGCGTAGGTACAACGTCAAGTCACGAATAACGCGTTCTATTGGATTTGGTGGGAGTAAGCCGCGAGTACCAACACAGCGTTCACATAACTGCATCACATCCATACAAATTTGTTCGATCGCGGTGCGTACCATATTGGCATAGGCAACAATTTTGCTGGCTTGGGGATGGACTTCAGCCGCATAACCACCAAATACTGGCGCGTACTCATCGACTAAAGTTGCTGCACCGCGCAGCCAAAGATGCCCACTTTCGATAGCGATCGCCATTTTTCCTAAACGTTCTTCTTGGTAAGGATCGTGCGTCCGATTAAGTGACTGTAAATATTCCCGCGTTAAATTAAACAACGCTTCTGCACCACCAAGTTGCACCGCCGCAAAGCGAACCACGCCGCCTGTTAGCCAGGGTTGACGGAAATAATCGCCAGGATTGCCGATCACGTAAAGTGGGGCAAGTTCCACACCTGTAAAATCTACTTTGTAACTCGCCGATGCACGCATTCCTGAAGGTTGCCACCAGTTAGGATCGACAATAGTTTTGACTTCATCCATCGGCACAATACACATTTGCCAACTACCATCAGGTAGCGCCCCATTCACAAATGGACGTTCGACAAAACCACAACCCGAAGCAAAAGTTTTCGAGCCTTCTAGCCGATACTTGCCATTGGCTAACGGAATCACTTTGACACCATCAGCAGCTTCAGCATTCCAGACACCAAACATTTTATGGCGATCGCGTGCGGCTTCCGCAAAAGCCTCAATTTGTTCGGGAGTGCCAAACGTGTTAATCAGTTGTAGCGCATTAACATGACCTTCATAAACGCGTCCAACAGATAAATTACCGCGACCTAATTGTTTAAGTAACAGCAATAAAGGTAGCGTTTTACCTGCTTGTATCCCTAAACCTAACCCGCCTAATTCGCGAGGTAATGGTGCGCTCAAGAGTTTTGCTTGCGCAATGAGTTCAAATTCCTTTGCGGGAAAGGCTCCACTACAATCTACCGTCGCAGCGTTAGCAAATGCAAAATCAGCGATCTCGACAACCCGCGATAAAATTTCTGCAATTGCTGGCTCGTGCCAACTATCAGGGATAACGCTGAGTGAAAGTTGTGTAGTAATAATATCCTCCTTCAAGTCCTTGCCATAACCAAGAGCGCAAATCGCACAGCTAAAGGCTTTTTGGTATTTATTATCACTGTCGCACTACAACTTATGCTCATTCCTGAGGTAGAGCTTGTCAGTTTATAGTAGGGGTCAGAGATCAGAGGTCAGGGGTTAGGGAAATCACTACGAGCTTTTATGTTGTCCTAACTCTTCTGGCTAGGGCTATAACTAGCAGAAAAAATATTTTCCCTTGCACCTCTGTTCTCCTGGTCTAACTCACGGAGTCACTGGCGTCGTCGGTGGTGGAGAAGGTTGAGCCTCTGGTGGTACTGGGCTGACGGGTTCGGGAGTTGTTTGAATTGCAGGTGTTTGCCCTTCTGGGATAAACGTAGGAGAAAGATTTCCTATCGGATCGCTAGCATCGATACAGCTATCCATCGCTTGAACAGGCGTAAAATTAATTTCGCTGCGCAAACCAACAACGCATTCAGCAAAGCGTACTGGCAATAAGCTACGACCGCAGTAATCTAAAACATTCGCCGGTTGTTGTTCACTCGTTTGGCTGATTCCGACGACACAAGCGGCTAAATCATCTTGACGGCGTACTTGTCTACACGTTGCCAGTGCATCGGTTGCGGCAATTTCTGTGCGCTGATCAATGCTTAAAACACAACTCGATAGCGATCGCGGATTGAGTGCTGCGGCACAAGCGTTAGCTGCGGCAACATCGGTAATACCAACACTCAAAAGACGGGCAGTACAAACACGAAAGCTATTGCGGTAAGAAGTTGTAATTGTTGCCGTAGCGCTAGGAACAGTAGACATGACGAGTGCTGCAACAGCTAAAGGAGTAGCAGCGACACGAATACGCTTTTTTTCTATTGCCATATCACCTTCACTTGAATTAGTATTTCAAAGCGATAAAATTTTATTTTCCGCTATATTAAAGCCCAGATGAGCCTTTGATGGAGTTTTATTGACGCTTAATTTTGCCAATCTGATTATTACAGATTTATAATGGTCAATTTGGGAGAAGTTTGACAAGGTAGTAAAGAGGAACTTATGTCCCGATACAGAGGACCAAGATTAAGAGTTGTTCGCCGCTTAGGAGAGTTACCAGGATTAACTCGTAAAAGCGCTCGTCGTTCATATCCACCAGGACAGCACGGACAAAACCGTAAGAAGCGTTCTGAATATGCTGTTCGTCTAGAAGAGAAGCAGAAGCTACGTTTTAACTACGGTTTGACCGAAAAGCAGTTGTTACGTTACGTCCGCCGTGCTAGACGCGTGACTGGCTCAACAGGACAAGTTCTATTGCAACTATTAGAAATGCGGCTGGATAACACGGTTTTCCGTATGGGAATGGCGCCGACGATTCCTGCTGCACGGCAATTAGTGAATCACGGTCATATCACAGTTAACGGTCGAGTTGTCGATATTGCAAGTTATCAGTGTCGTCCTGGCGACGAGATTAAAGTCAGAGACCGCGAAGCTTCACGTAAATTAGTAGAAAATAATCTACAATATCCAGGCCTTGCTAACCTTCCTAGCCATCTAGAGTTTGATAAAAACAAGCTCGAAGGTAGAGTGAATAGTTTGGTTGAGCGCGAGTGGGTGGCGCTACAAGTTAACGAGTTGTTGGTTGTTGAGTACTACTCACGACAAGCATAACGATTTTGGATTTTGGATTTTGGATTATTAGCCTAGCGAGTAAAGTTGCGGCTTAACAGGCTAAGTCCACCTTCGCAGATTAAAGAATCTTTTTACAAACCTACGAAGGTAAGTTTTGTTTGATAACTGCGGTTTCAACCGCTAGGTTTTCAATAATCGCAGTCAATCCAAAATCTGAAATTGAATTAACCTCCAATTTGTGACATTGTGCGGCTGTATGCACCAGTTATTCCTGATTCGCGCTGTTTAAAGTTGATTTCAGGTTTAATTGCGAGCAGTTGACGTAATTCTTTGCGTAACTGTGCCATATCAGCACCAGCGCGTAAGGGCGTTTTGAGGTCGATTTGATGACCTTCATTGAGTAGGCACGGACGTAACCAGCCATCGGCAGAAAGCCGCATCCGGTTGCAGCGATCGCAAAAACATTCGGACATCTGACTAATAAATCCCAACGTCCCTTTAGCCCCAGGAATCTGAAAGACATCCGCAGGTCCGTTACCACGCACTTGCGATTCTGTCAAGCCGAACGAATCGCGAATGCGTTGGCGGAGTTCTTCGGAAGCAATCCAGCCGCGATCGCCAAAAAGTTGCGAATTGCCAATTGGCATAAATTCAATAAAGCGGACGTGCCATTGACGGTCAATCGTTAAGGCAGCAAGGTCGAGAACTTCGTGGTCATTCACACCAGGAATGACTACTACATTAAGTTTTAAAGGATCAAAACCAACTTGATACGCACTTTGAATACCTTGCCAAACTTGTTGCCAGCGTGAACGACTGCGATTGCCAATAATTTGGTCAAAAGTGTCAGGCTCGAGCGAATCTAGACTAATATTAATCCGCCGCAGTCCGGCATCGTAAAGCGCTTGTGCCATTCCCGCGAGCAAAAAACCATTAGTTGTCATCGCTAGGTCTTGAGTTTGAGGAAAAGCAGCGATCGCGCGGACAATTTCAATGACCCCAGGACGCAGTAACGGTTCTCCGCCCGTTAACCGAAACCGCGTAAAGCCAACGGGAATAAAGACTTCTTCAATTAAGCTGAGTAATTCTGCATCAGTTAATAGCTGTTGCCGCAAAATATAATCTAACTCAGCACCTTCCGGCATACAGTACTGACACCGGAAGTTACAGCGGTCGATTAAGCTGATCCGGAGGTAGTCTACTGCATTCATAATGATTAGTGGCTAGTTGACAGTGGAAGAGTAGGAGTGTGGGAGCGTTGTAGAGTGGAAGTCTGGGCGTATGAGAGTGTGGGAGAGACGAAAATGCTATTTTTCCTGTCTACCCGCCTACCCTCTTTCCTTTAGCTTGCTCAGATCTTATTCGCCTGACTCCTAATTCTTATTCTGAATGATCGCCAATTTCTCCAACAGGAACAGGTGCGAGTTGTGGTTGAAAGGGAAGCAAGTTGCGCAGAATCTTGAGAACTGATTGACTGCGTGGTTCGCGGACAAAAACAAGTGGCAAGAGTGCCATTAACCGGACGAGCACCGAAAGCGCAAATAAGCCAGGTAAACCACCAATTATCGACAGTTGGGCGAGAAAGCCGCCTGTAGTTGTGCCAAAAGCGCCACAAACGCCAGATATTGCTGCTGCAATCGCAAAGTATTTTGATGGATGTTCGACGGGAGCAACTTCCATCTGAATATTATTGCTACATAAATCAATTGCTGCCCAAGTTCCACCACTGAAGATGTGAATCAAGGGCAACCAAATCCAGCGCGACAGCGAATCACTACCAGCCCCCAACCAAAATATAGGTGTAATTGCGGCTAAGATACCGACAAGAATCAGCAAAGGACGATTGCCGATGCGATCTGCCATTTTGCCCCACAGTACCAACATCACAAGGTTTGCCCCTGCCGTCAAACTCGTGTAGGTTGTTACCCAGCTTAAATTAAGATGCAAATTATCCAACAAATACAAATTAAAAAACGGCGCGCTCAAGTTAACTGCAAACGTCCACAAGCCAAAGTAAAGTAAAAACTTTAAAAAATTAGCATCTTGAAAAATACTTACTTGTAAACGCGAACTTTCATCAACAACGTTTAAAGTCTCAGCAGTCTTTGCTTTAGCGCGATACGAAGCAGCATCTCTCGGTTGTAGCGGATTGACATCTGCCATAAAAAACTGGCATCCCAGGCTAATTAATCCAGCCACGATACCTAAAAACAGCACGACGCCATAACCTTGAATACTGCTGTGAGGCCATGCAGAAACTGCAAAACCAAAGATGGGTACGCTAAGTAACGTTGTCAGGCTGCTGGCACTATTACGAAAGCCAAAGTAACGTCCGCGCAGGCGATGGGGAACTAGCGCTGCCATCCAGCTTACCCACGACGAACCGCCCAAGGCATTCAGGATATGCGTTACTAGCACCATGCCTAACGTCCAGCTAACAAGTTGATGTAGATTGGCTCCCGACCAACATACCCAACCAATGCCGACAACTAAAATTAACCATAGTAGCCGAGATACGCCGAAAATACATAAGCAATAGTTATGGCGACTTGTGGTTCTGTCGGCAAAGTAAGCTCCTAAAGGCTGTAGTAAATTGACTACCATGGGAATCGACGAGAGCATCCCAATCTCTACAGAACTTGCCCCCAATTGTAAAAGAAAATTGGTGAGCAAGACGCCACTGGTAATGCTAGAGAATATTGCTGCAAAGATTCCATCAAGCGTTGATGCTCTAAGGCTTGTCCGAATTTCTTGCAGCGAAATTTTGGGCGGTAGTTCGCTGGGTAATACCGCTATCGCGTGATGGTGTTCTCTAATTTCTATGGTGGGAGGAGAGATGGTTTCCACTAGGCATTATCCAAGTTTGAGAGCAGCTTTGGCTTAGTCAACTACACAACGAAGGCAGTGTAGCAAGATACGTTTCTCAATCTATTGAAACAAAAAATAAAGATAATATTCTCTCTGTCGTTGGTTACAATTACAAATCTTTGGAAGCAAGGAAGAGGTTAGGGTAATTAAGAATAAAGTTCTACTTACTCACTGCCAGTTGTGATTGTTTATGAATTCTGGTGAAATTCGTTCTGGATACACGTTGCCGGTGTTTGCTTGTGCGGCTGCGATCGCAGCTTTGCATTGGCTACACAACAAGCAAGATATGACATCCGTTGACGTCAATCTCATTCATCCCGCAGAAACCGTAGAAATTCCGATTGAACAAGTTTCAGGAATTGCGCACGGTGCGTTGGCGATTACGCGTAGCGACCCGGGTGATAACCTTGATTTAACTCGAAATACGCCGATTTGGGCATTGGTAGAACTGCGTGAGAACCAAGAGCAAGCGATCGTCATTCAAGGCGGTGAAGGAATCGGTAAGCTGAGGGCGACAAAAGAAGCGGCGATTTATAGCTATGCTCAGCAATTGATCCAAGAGAATTTAACGCAGTTATTACAACCAGGCGAAAAAATCACCGTGACGATTATTCTCCCTGAAGGAAGACAACTAGCCGAGCGGACGTCGAATGCTGCATTCGGGGTTGTCGAAGGACTATCTTTATTAGGAACGAGTGGAATTGCCCAGCCATTAAGCGCTCCTGGGCAACTCGAAGCCTTCCGCGAGGAATTACAGGCTAAAAGTCATTTTGATTGTTTGGTGTTCTGTATTGGGGAAAATGGCTTGGATTTAGCAACACAAATGGGAATTGATTCTGACCGATTAGTGAAAACTGCAAATTGGCTTGGACCTTTACTTGTGGAAGCTGCGGTACAACAAATAAAAGCAATTTTACTCTTTGGTTATCACGGTAAGCTAATAAAACTTGCAGGGGGGATTTTTCACACACATCACCACCTTGCCGATGGACGGCGCGAGATTTTAACGGCGTATGCAGCCAACGGAGGTTTACCGACACAAGTGCTACAAACTTTATTTACAAGTTCTACAACAGAAGCTGCACTGAAGTATTTGCGAGAAGTAGACGCACAAGAAGGCAGCAACTGGGTAAATACTGTATACACTGCGATCGCCCACAGCATTGATCGCCGCGCTCAAGAATATATTTTTAAACACAGCACGCGTCAACTTCAGGTTGGTTCAGTATTATTTGACCGCGATCGCCAAATCATCGTCAAAAGTGAAATAGGTTCCACTTTGCTCGCCCATTTGTGTTAACTTAAGAAAAATATATATTAGGTACCAATAAATAGCTTTTTAGGGATCTATCGCCTGGTAGGTGTTTAATAGTACGTACTACCAAGATAGAAAATTTTAACCTTTGCCGCTGCAAACCTTCTCCATCGGAACTCCATCTGTGACTATCCAGACACAAACACCGCCTCAAACGACTTTAAAGCAGCTGGATCGCCAAATGATCGTCATCTTGGACTTCGGCTCTCAATACTCTGAACTCATCGCCCGCCGTATTCGGGAAACGCAAGTTTATTCAGAGGTGGTTTCCTATCGCACGACTGCTGAACAACTACAGCAACTCAACCCCAAGGGAATTATCCTTTCAGGAGGACCTAATTCAGTCTACGACGTCGGCGCTCCGCAATGCGATTCCCAAATTTGGGAGTTGGGTATTCCGATTCTGGGTGTTTGTTACGGAATGCAGTTGATGGTTAATCAACTCGGTGGCAGTGTCGTTCGTGCTGAACGCGGCGAGTATGGTAAAGCCTCACTTTTGATTGACGATCCGACTGATTTACTGACAAACGTCGAAGATGGCACGATCATGTGGATGAGTCACGGAGACTCGTGTACCGCATTACCAGAAGGGTTTGAGGTTTTAGCGCACACAGAAAATACTTCGTGTGCAGCGATCGCGCACCACGAGAAAAAGCTTTACGGCGTACAGTTTCATCCAGAAGTTGTGCATTCGTTGGGTGGAATGGCGTTGATTCGGAATTTTGTCTATCACATTTGCGACTGCGAACCAACGTGGACAACGGAAGCTTTTGTTGATGAAGCAATTCGCGAAATTCGTGCCAAAGTAGGCGATAAGCGGGTCTTACTTGCGCTTTCTGGTGGTGTCGATTCTTCGACGTTAGCTTTTTTACTTCATAAAGCAATTGGCGATCAGTTGACATGTGTCTTTATTGACCAAGGCTTTATGCGTAAGCTAGAGCCAGAACGGTTAGTCAAGTTATTTCAAGAACAGTTTCACATACCAGTAGAGTATGTTAAGGCGCGCGATCGCTTTTTGGCAGCGATCGCCGGTGTCACCGATCCTGAAGAAAAACGCCGCCGCATCGGACACGAATTTATCAAAGCCTTTGAAGATGCTTCCAAGCGCTTAGGACCTTTTGATTATTTAGCACAAGGAACTTTGTATCCTGATGTCATCGAATCGGCAGATACAAATGTTGACCCGAAAACTGGGGAACGTGTCGCTGTGAAAATTAAGAGTCACCACAACGTCGGTGGCTTACCCAAAGACTTACGCTTTAAGCTGGTTGAACCACTACGCAAATTATTTAAAGATGAAGTGCGTAAAGTTGGGCGTTCAATCGGTTTACCCGACGAAATTGTTCAACGACAGCCGTTTCCAGGTCCAGGTTTAGCAATTCGGATTTTAGGCGAAGTGACAGAAGAGCGCTTGGAAATTTTACGCGATGCCGATTTAATTGTGCGTCAAGAAATTAACCGCAATGGTATTTACAATCAGTTATGGCAAGCGTTCGCAGTATTACTACCAATTCGTAGTGTTGGCGTCATGGGCGATCAGCGTACTTATGCGTATCCGATTGTTTTACGTTTGGTTTCCAGCGAAGATGGGATGACTGCGGATTGGGCGCGAGTTCCTTACGACTTACTAGAGACGATTTCTAACCGCATTGTTAACGAAGTTCGCGGCGTGAATCGCGTCGTTTACGACATTACTTCCAAGCCCCCAGGAACAATCGAGTGGGAGTAGTTTATTAAGTTATCAAGCTGAGAAACGACCCTCTTAAAAAGGTTTTTGCCTTAATCAATCTCAACACTGTTTAAGAAGTACTGAGATTGTTCTGATTTTACATGACAGATAAATGCCTTACGAACATTTGAACTCAATAAAACCTGATTCAAAAATGGTAGAATTACTAGCAAAATAGTCATAACGGAAAAATAGCTATTTGTTTTTCTATAGAGATTAATTGTAAGCTGCAAAAGCGAAAAAAATAATAAAATTGTGTAGTTTAATTACCTAAATTCTGATAATAAATACATTAAGTAAATAGGCACTCTAGCCAGCTAAGTAAATGGGACAAATAAACGTAACATCAAACTTGGTAGCTAATAATTGGTAGTTGGCTGAAAAGGCAACTTGCTTTGGAGTTACCGCGTTTCCGATAACCCGTTACCCAATTAGATAGGTGTGACACTTAATTGTGCCTACATACATAGATGTTAGAACTAGTTTGCAAATAGGCAGAGTCTAGAATTCCAATTCTTTCCTATGAATTAAGACCTTGCCGCTAAACCATAGTCAGTAAGAGCTTATTTTGCCAAAAAATAGACGTATTTAAGAGAGATTCTATTGATGATGCGACCAACTATAATTCTTCAATCTGTAGTTAGTACAATGTTTGCATTAACACTGGGGCAAATGCAGCATATACCCGCTGTGATCGCCTGCACTCGTGTTGTTTATCTTGGAGCAGACAATACGGTTTTCACTGCACGCAGTATGGATTGGAAAAGTGAAATGCCAACTAACCTTTGGGTTTTCCCACGAGGTGTAGAGCGCAATGGTATTGCTGGTCCGAACTCAATTGCATGGACTTCTAAGTATGGTAGCGTCATCGCATCAGGTTTTGATGCTGGTACAGCAGACGGCATGAACGAGAGAGGCTTAGTTGCTAACCTACTTTATCTTGTTGAGTCAGAGTATGTTACACCGACTAAAAATGACCCACGTAAACCACTATCGATTTCCCTATGGGCGCAGTACTTCCTCGATAACTACGCCACTGTTACGGAAGCCGTGCAAGCGATGCGTCAGGAACCCTTTTATGTTGTTACGACAATGACTCCAGACGGAAAACCTGGACAATTGCACTTGTCTATCTCCGATGCTACAGGCGACTCAGCCATTTTTGAATATGTGGATGGAAAACTTCAGATTCATCACAACCGGAATTATCAGGTAATGACCAACTCTCCTATTTACGAACAGCAGCTTGCTCTCAATGATTACTGGGAGCAAATCGGGGGACTGACAATGTTACCAGGAACGAATCGTGCAGCTGATCGCTTTGTACGTGCTTCATTTTATATTAAAGCAATTCCCCAAACATCTGACATTAATGAGGCAACTGCTAGCGTTTTTTCAGTAATTCGTAATGTATCTGTTCCTAGGGGAATTTCCACCCCTGGAGAACCCAATATTTCCTCAACGCTCTGGCGTACGGTTGCAGACCACAAAAACAAGCGGTATTTCTTTGAATCAACTCGCACTCCCAACGTGTTCTGGGTAAATATGTCTGATCTCAATTTTACAAAAGGAGCAGCAACGATGAAACTGACGCTCACAGATGGTGCTGTTTATGCTGGCAATGTAGCAGCAAAATTCCAACCTACTAAACCTTTTGCTTTTCTACCATCAGTAAAATAAATACAGCCACGCCCGCTTTTGCTGCTCACAAGAAGAGGATCGTTCTGTAGCTATCTTTTATCAAGCAGTACCGCATCTTTAGCGATCGCCTTGTCTAGCCTCTCGATTGAGTAACATTGAATGAGAATAGTGCATACTGTGATGTAGCAGTGTCCAGATTCTCTGCTCATTATTAGTTATGTACGACGACATTGCCAGCCTTTATCATCTTGTATACCCTGACTGCAATGAAGCTATCAAACAGCAGGGTTCTGCGCTAAACAGTGTCATTTGCAATTTGATAGGTTCAGCACCACTATCAATTCTTGACTTGATGTTTTCTGCGGTATTGGAACGCAAGCATTAGGACTCGCAGCTTTAGGACATAATGTAACAGCATCTAATTTATCAGCAGCAGCGATTAGTCGAGCACAAAAGAGCGGTGTCACGCGGACTTGAAATTACGTTTAAAGTCGCAGATATGCGACAGTGCGCCCAAACGCATGGTTCTGGATTTGATGTCGTGTTAAGCGCCGATAACTCCTTGCCACACCTTCCTGGAGAAGATGAGATCCGAGTTGCACTTCAAGGTTTCTACCAGTGTTTGCGGCAAGATGGAGTGGCGATCGTGAGCCTGCGCGAGTATCTTGAAGATGAGGATCGATCCTCTCCGCAAATGTGGTCATATGGGTTTCGTTATGACGGAGGCGATCGCTATTTTGTGTTTCAAACTCGTGATTGGAATGGTAATGCTTACGACGTTGCAATGTATTTTGTGCGTGAGGTAAAGCAAGGTACTCCTGCTAGCGTTATTGCTGGATTATCTCGTTACTATGCGATTACTATAGAACCCATTTGAGATCTAGGAGGAAGCTGCAAGTCTCTTAAGCATGAGCCTGATGAAACAAAGATTGAGCTTGGCAGTTGCATTCGATAAGGTTCTCTCAAAGTTTTTGACGAGGATTTTGCATCGCTCCATCCAAGCATTTGACCGTTCTATCACCCACCTAGCTACAGTTGGGACAAATCCAGATTTCCCTTGTGCTGCCTTCTGTTGTTTCGAGGGTTTCGTCGCTCGTTCAAACCTGATTTTCGTCATAATCTGGGGATAAACTTGCTCCAACTGCTCAATCAAATAGTCAACGTGATAGCCGTGGTCTAGCAGGATGGTGAGCTTGGGAATATTAACGGGTTTTGACTTGAAGTAGTTGATGTTGAGCGTCAACATCTCAAGTAATCCTGCATCATCCGAGACATTGGCTCTTGTGCAATGGGTAAAGAAGGGAAACCCAAGAATATCAATGGTGAGATGCCTTTTAATCCCATTGGTCGCTTTGTAAAAACAGTATCCTTTCGAGTTTACACCCGCATTACAAGTGTTTTTCACCGCTTGGGAGTCAATGATGAGCAAGGTTGTCCACTTGGGCTTTTTTTAACTTGTTGCCGCACTTGTCCATGTAAAACACTCATCAGTTGCTCGAACACTCCCGCTGCTCTCCAATGAATGCAAGTGCCAATAGACCGTTGAGATGGAGGAAAGTCTTTGGGTAAGTCTTGCCAATTGCAACCATTCTTGAGTTGATAGAGGATTCCATCAAGAATCTCTCGCTTTGTCCAGGTAGTGTAGGCTCAATGTACGAACCATTTTATAAATTTATTCAACAGCTTTCGCCTGACTTTAAAATTGATGTCATGCATATTGAGCCGCTACTAAAAGTAAAAACAATTTATAAGGGAGAATTTCTCTTTCAGGAAAATGATATATGTGAATTTGTCGGCTTCACCCTCAAAGGTTGTCTAAGAACCTTTTTTTATAAAAGAAGGAAAAGAATATACTCTTTTTTTTCACCCTGAACACTGATCAGTAGGCGATTATGAAAGTTTCCGCAAGCAAAAGCCTGCGTGTTTCTCGTGTCAGGCGATTGAGGATTCTGAAGTTTTGATTGTCAACCATCAAGTATTTAATGCTTTTGAGGAATTACTAGATGGTCAAAGATTTTTGAGACTTCATGCAGAGAATCTCGCGTTTATGCTGCGCGATAAATTGCTTTCTCTTTTTAGAGATTCGCCAGAACAGCGTTATCTTGACCTAATTCAATCAGAATCTGAATTGCAGCGTATTCCTCAATATTATCTAGCATCATATCTCGGTATTGAGCCAGAATCGCTCAGTCGATTAAAACGGAGAATTTAACAGAAAAGAACTTCTTAACTCAGGTCAATGCGAGTCATGAGGTTTGCAAAGTAAATTTGCAACAAGATACTTCAAAAAGAACCTACGATGTCGTTAAAACAAAATAAATTGATTGTCCTGCAAGCTTACGAAGCTTTTGATCGCGGAGATATCGAAACAGGTAAAGCGTTAATTGCTTCAGATATTACTGGTTGTGTGATGGGAAGTCACGAACTCAAAGGGGCTGATGCTTTCTTTGAGTATGCGCTAAAAATGCGTCAGGCTTTTCCAGATGGTCGTCACACGTTTGAAGATGCGATCGCTGAAGATGATAAAGTCGTTACGCGGGGAATATTCTGTGGAACTCATTTAGCAGAAATTATGAATGTTCCCCCGACAGGAAAGCAAGTGACATTTTCAGTTGTTCATATTGATCGCGTTGTCAATGGTAAGGTTGTAGAACATTGGGGACACGCTGACATGATGGTTTTAATGCAACAGTTAGGTGTGGTCAACTCTTAAGTACTAGGTGTGAGTTCATTCTTAAACATGAATCATAATACATAGTCTCCGAAAGTATGACAAGCACACTTAAATAGAGATTTGAGAAGGTAAGATATGTCTTACGCGTAATTCACGAGGGTAAACTTTGTTTGTCTAGCGGCGAATTTATTCGCCAAGCTTATAATTTAGCTTCGTAGCTAATGCGATCGCTCTCATAGTCTGGCGGTTCAATATGAATAGAAATGCGTACAGGGCTAAATTTTTCTATTAGCTTTGCTTCGACTTCTTCAGTTATTTTATGCGCTGTTGCTACGTCTGTTGCATCAACGATTAAATGCATTTCAATAAAAACTTGTCGCCCGACAACACCTCTTGAAGCAATATCGTGACAGTTAATAACACCAGGAACTTGCATGACAAGTTTATAAATTGCTTCAGGTGCGATCGCCATTTCATCAACAAGCCAAGGTAGATTTTCTTTGAGTACTGACCAACCGCTTTTAAAGACGAGTAATGCTACCGGAAAAGCTAAAATGACATCCAACCATTGCAGTTGTGGTAAGTTTAAAATGTTTCCCTGCCATATGCTAACTAACCCAACAAGTACAGTAATTGTTACCCAAACATCGCTCATTGTATGTTTGGCATCAGCGATTAAAATTGGACTACCTACGCGTTGACCGACGGTACGTTCGTAGAAGGCAACAAATATATTAACACCGAGTACAATTAGCAGTAACCATAATTCTGATGAGGATATGCTTACAGGATCACCTTCATTGAGAATTCGCTCAATCGCACTCTGAAGAATTTCAAAGCAAGCAATACCTAAAAACGCAGCAATTCCTAACGCACCTACAGCTTCAAATTTGAGATGTCCGTAAGGGTGGTCGCGATCAGGTTGAGGTGACGAAAAACGACTGGCAATTAGTCCTAAGATATTATTAGCGCCATCTGTCACGCTATGTAATGCATCAGCCTGTAAGCTTAGGGAACCACTCCACCAACCCACGACAGCTTTTAATGTCATTACGAATAGATTAAGTATCAGCGTAATGAGTAACACCTTTTGCACCGTTGCACGGCGATCTTTAACCATATAATTTTTCTCATTTCATTTCGGCTAGAAAACTGCTTGATCTACGCACAGATCATCCGAGGAAATGCAGCATAACAGGTAACATAAAGTAGCACGTTTCGATAATTTACGCTTATGTCCTCTAAGTTGACTTTGAACTTGGTTGAGGGTTCAGTCTCTTTTAGTTTCTCTCCAGAAGCTGCGCGCGAGTTACAAAGTGCGATCGCACAATTGATGCAAAGTCTCAAAGCTGTTAGTACTAAAATGACTCCTGGTGCTAAAGCGACTCCGCAACAGTCTTTGGAGTATCGTTATACGGGTGAAGTCTTTCTAGAGATTTTTTGTAATCCTAATATCTGGGCGACACCTTTTGCCGCTAAAGTGTTGATTACGCTGCGAGATGCGCATATTCGTCTCACGACTGAAGCTGAACTGACTCGCGTTAGCGAAGACCTCAACCTCTATTTGGAACAGGTTAGTTAAAGCCTAACGGTTGCGATCGCTAGTTCTACTAAAATTTGTCAAATAAAAAATTGCTTTGCCTGAAGCAAAACAATCTATCAACTGATGAATAGCTATAACAAGTCTCAGTGATTGTCAGGTGGGGTAGAACTTGGTAATAGGATGTAAATGGCTTATGTGCTAAATGAATTTGTTTATAACTTCGCTTGTAGGTTAGCGATCGCCACATCAAATTGGCTCTTTTAGCCAAAGAACAGACAACTTAATCGTTCTCCCATTCCTCGTGACCTAAAAGGTCGCCAATCCGATCGCGTAGCAGGAAATCGCATTTTTCTAGTTCTCCTTCCAGACAAACCCATTCGCGGGGCGGAATGAATTGACACAATGTGTAGATTGGTTGTTGACGGCTGATCACTCCTTTTTGCACCAGACGACGCACCTCGTCTTGAATCACGTCTAACGAGTACCGAACAGGTGGCAATGTATTCACACTCATAATTTTTGACCCAGAAATAGTTGGGAATATAATATTCAAAGCATTCAGTCAGACTAGCTAATTATTTTTATTGTAATTTTGCTATTTGTAGTTTGCTATACTGAACTTTTTTTATTTTCGTCCTTTCCTCTCTACTATAATATTAATAAATATTGCTGGAGTCAAGAAAACGTGACAATTTCACCTATAAAGTTATTGAAGTAAAACAATAGATCAGTTTGATTGACACTGCTATTGACAAGTAATGACCTAATATTCATTCTGGCTATTCTATTTATAGGTGAGGAAGCGCGATCAAAAATTTCTATCGAAAGATAGAAAGCTTTATACTTTGAATAAAGTATTCATAATTGTTAATTGAGCCGCAGGCATTTGCCCATAAGAAAACAAACAAGGTACGGTTGTGGGTAAGCCTGGCATAAACTCTTCAACTATGTACGGACTACCGTAGACGATTAAGGCTTGCAAATTCCCTAATTGTAATAATCTCTTAAACAAATCCTGGGCTACTTGCGTTAAACCGGCGCTACCTCGGAAGGGATTTCCTCGAATAAATAACTGTAATAAGGTAGCTTGACGGATATCAATATCGGGAATTGAAGTGTGACAATCGACAAGTTCTGTCGTATAACCAAACCGTTGTGGCAGCGCGATCGCTGGACTAATTTCACTTAAAAAATGAGAGTTAAGTAGATTATCAACAACAATTAAGTTACGTAAATTGTCTGAAGTGGAGTCGGTACGGATTGGCGTAGAACCAGAGACAACCTGCGTTTCGCGCACAATCGCGCTCACTGCGGCTACTGCTGAAGGTTGTGCTAATTCGAACAATCGGGGTGTGGCATACTCAACTTGTTGCTTAGCGTGCCAAATCCGTTCTAAAGAAGCACGAATTCGATCTTCCGAAATGCGATCGCGTGCAACTGCTTCGCATACGGCTTGAATTGCGGCTTCGGGTTTGAGAGGCATTAATAAAATATCTGCGCCGGCTTCTACGGCTAAAACGGCGGCTTCTTCGGTTCCGTAGCGGTTAGCGATCGCGCCCATAATTAACGCATCAGTGACAATCAATCCGTCAAATCCTAGCTGTTTGCGCAATTGTTGCGTTAAGATTTTTTGCGAGAGTGTCGCGGGGTATTCGCTATCCCAAGCGGGAATCAACAGATGTGCGCTCATCACTGCATCAACGCCAGCGGCGATCGCAGCTTGAAATGGTGGTAATTCAATTTTTGCTAATCTTTCAGGCGAATGTGGCAATATGGGTAAATCGAGATGCGAATCTGTGGCGGTGTCGCCGTGTCCTGGAAAATGCTTGGCGGCGGTGAGTACGGGGAATTTTTTAGCCCCTTGAATAAAAGCTGTCGATAAATGACTGACAATTTCTGGAGTTTCTCCAAACGCGCGAACATTAATTACTGGGTTTGCTGGATTGTTATTTACATCCACGACTGGCGCTAATACCCAATTAATGCCGGTTGCTAACGCTTCTTGTGCGGTGACAGCACCCATTTGCGATGCGTATTGTATTGCACGTGCGAGATCTCGTTGGGCGATCGCACTCAGCGCCATTGGCGGCGGAAACTCCGTTGCACCTGAAAAACGTTGTCCTACACCTTCTTCAATATCTGCGGCGATTAGTAAAGGAAATTTTGCCCAAGTTTGCAGTTGTTGCGATCGCAGCGCGATTTCTCCGGCACTACCTCCTAATAAGATAACGCCACCAACTCCAATTTCTAGCCAATGCTGCAACTTGACTGCGGGCGGTTCCCACTGCGGATACTGAATTTGGTGATCGAACAAATAGCCAGATGCGCGAACAACAACCATTTGGGCGACTTGTTCAGCGAGCGAAAGGCTATTAATATCAGGAAGTGATCGCATTACGGTAAATACTGCTAATGTGTATGCTTTAGCTTATTTTAAAAGCCATTAACAGTTAGCGTTTATTCATCATCAAATTCATCAACTTCTTCGATTGCGACTGCGTCATCAATTTGACGATTTTGATTGAGTTGGTTAATCAGCGATATAACTCTGTTACCGCGCTCAATTGAACGATCTTCTTGGAAAACAATTTCTGGGGTTCGCCGTAAGCGAACTCTTTGCCCTAATTCACTACGAACGTATCCAGTTGCGGATTTTAAGCCAGCCATTGTTTCGGCGCGTGCTTCATCGGTACCGTAGATACTGACAAAGACTTTGGCGTGTTGTAAATCGCCTGAAACATCAACATCTGTTACACTCACCATTCCTGCACCCACGCGATCATCTTTGATGTCGTGGAGTAGCATTTGGCTGACTTCGCGCTTGATTAATTCGGCAACGCGAGAAACGCGACGACTAGTAGCCATTTAGTTTCTACTTCCTCACTCTAAATGTTGTCTTTACTTATTCTTCCTCGCGCGCGCTTAAATGGGATCTATCCCTAGCATGGCACGCAGCGTAAATGTGACAAAAACGATCAACCCAATGAATACACTAATAAGTGCGATCGCGCTTACTGGGCGCTTAAATAACGGTGCTAGCGGTGCAAATGCGTTTAAAAATATCCCTAGGACAATACTAATAAAATAGCGGGGGTAGCGCGAGATGTTTTGCCAAAATCCATCAAACATCTTGTGTTATCAAAGTATTTTTGAGAGGTTTCTTATTTGCCTAATATTATATAACAGTCGTATTTGGTTATGAAATATTATTTTAAAACATAGACGCGCAGCAGCTTGCCGCAGTCTCCCACTGAGTCACAGAGTTTGCAGAGGTTAGAGAAAGAGAGAGGTTATATTTTTCTTGTTTCCATTATAATATTAATTTGATAGAAAAATCTATATTTGACTTTAAAACTTTATTCAAGTTACGTTTTTATTAATGTTAATTCAAGAAACTATTTATCCAAAACCTTTTCTCAAGTGGGCGGGTGGTAAAACCAAGTTAATTCAGCAATATCTCTCTTCATTTCCAAACAAGATTATCAACTACTATGAACCTTTTTTAGGAGGCGGTGCAGTTTTCTTTTACTTATATAATAATCATTCATTAAATTCTGCCTTTCTTTCGGATATTAATCCTGAGCTAGTTAATGCCTACTTGTGTATCAAAAATGATGTTGAAGTTGTTATCTCTTTGTTAAAACAACATCAGAAAAACCATAGTCGTGAATATTACTATTATATGCGCTCTTATACTACAGATAATTTTATAGAGCGAGCCGCACGGTTAATTTATTTAAATAAAACTTGCTTTAATGGCTTGTACCGTGAAAATTCTAAAGGTGAATTTAATGTACCGATGGGAAAATACAAAAATCCGCAGATTTGTCATCCTGAATTATTACGTGCTGTGGCAAATGCCTTACAAATAGCTCAAATAGAAGTAAGATCATTTGAGACAATCTTAAATTATGCTAATAGCAATGAAGATTTTGTGTACTTCGATCCTCCTTATTATCCTCTAAGTGAAACTAGTAACTTTACTGCATACAGTCGCGATGCTTTTCATAAAGACGATCAAATTAGATTAAAAGATGTATGTGTACAGTTAGCTCAAAGAGGAGTAAAAATAATGCAATCTAATTCTGATTGTCCTTTTATTAGAGAACTCTACAGAGATTTCAAAATTTATGAAATCAAGGCTTCTAGGGCAATTAACTCGAACGCCGCCAAGCGAGGAAAAATTTCAGAAGTATTAATTACTATCTAACAGATATTTTTATTAGCCCATGCAACAAAGCTTGATAAAGTATGAACGGCAAGTAGATTTTGATTTATACCCACTTGTGCTTTTAACCAAGCGATAGCTCCAGGCTTCATGCCTCCACCATCAATTAATACAATGGTTGGCGCTGGATAGCAAGTTTGAATATTTAAGTTTACATAAGGTAGTTTTTCATCAACCGAACCATTAGTTTGTTGCCATTTACATTCAATAATTAATCCAGAAGGAATTTTAGGAGTACCCATTATAAAAAAATCTGTATAAATGTCTGTACCATAAATTCCTTGTCCTATATAGACTTGCCTAGTGTATCGCTTAGATGAAGCTATGTAACTCGATAGTATTCTTAATCGCTGCTTTTTTGGCGAATTATCGCCAACAAGAATATACTCATGACCTAATAGAGTTCCTTCTACAGTTTTTTCTAAGACATTACCAAATATAGCTGCTTTCGCGCCTTGCGACACTTTTACCCTCAACTAGTCACCAAAGTTCTCATACTTTATAATTCCCAGAATGTAGCGAAAATGCTCCTCTGTTTATAATTGAACTACACCGCGATCAAAAACTTTGTTTTTAGTATCAATGGCAGAAATTTCGATGCGATCGCGATACACTTCGTACGCTGCAAAGCTGAGTTTTTCAGCGGAATGTTCTGTCCATTCTGAACGTCCTACTGGGCGAACTCCAGCACCTGCACCACAAGTTAAATAAGTTGTACCATTAAGCGCACGCGTGCGTTCGTAATTATGATCGTGTCCATTGATATATAATTGCACGTTGTATTTTTGAAAGAGCGGAGTTAAGTCTTTGATTAACTTTTGATTTTCGCCATAATGACCAGAAGAATAAATTTGGTGATGTCCAAACACAATTTTCCACGGTGCATCGCTGCGATTGAGTTCGGTTTCGAGCCAAGGTAGTTGTAATTTCCAATCAGCATTGTTGTTAGTATCTAAAGCAAAGAATTGCACTGCATCGCGCCGAAAAGTGTAATAGCGCCCTTGCATATTAAACCCTGGATACTTGACTTGCGGATCGCCATTCGCTGTGCGAATATCGTGATTTCCTAAACAAGCACGAAACTTAACACCTTGTTTTAATAAAGATTCATAAGGACGTTCAAAAACTGCACCTATTTTTTCGATTTCGCCGTCGTTGTAAATATTGTCTCCGGCTAAAATAGCTAAATCGAAAATATTTTGTTTGTGGTATTGTGTCATTGCTTGCGCAACTGCGTATTGACCTTTTGCACCGGTTCCTGTGTCGGCTAGTGAAATAAATCGTAAAATTGGTTCGGAGGCGATCGCTTGAGCTTGAGAAACTAAATTGAGATTAGGGTTGCGATCGCTGCTGTGGCTTTGAATTTTATTCAACAGCGCTATACTAAAACCACCAATACCACTGAGAAAGACAAACTGACGACGTTTGAGGGGCATAATTCACACCGTTGGGGAATCGAAACCTCACAATGATAGATTAAGGCTGAGTAGGCAGCAACGTCATAGTGCGACTTAATTGATGTGTAATCTACTGCCTGAGTATGGATTAATGTCACAACCACCCGATTCGCAACCGCAACAAAACACCCAAACGCCCCAACCTAAGACTAATTCAGGATTTGTCAAGAAACAGAGTGTGAAGATTCTGCGGGGGGCAATTAATGTTTTAGAAAAATTGGTAACAAAACTTGAAGCCGAACCAACCGCACCGACTACGCCAGTTGGGGAGCAACTGCACCGCGGATGGAGTCAAGTTTTAACTACGATTCGCAATTTTTTACCCGCAAATACTTCAATATCAGATACAGCCCTGACAAGTATCATTGCAGGAGTTGTCGTAGTTGTAGTAGGGACAACAGCTTTTCTCTTATCACCCAAATCACCGCCGCCTGAGGTTGCGGAGGTACCATCGATTCTTGTTCAAGAAGAACCAGCATCACCCCAACCAATTGCGGAATCAACACCAGAAGAACTTGAGCCGACAATACCACAATTAACTGCACCAGAATCGCCGCAGCCAAGTGCGGAATCACCACCAGAAGAACCTAAAATTCCTGCACCATCAGAATTAGTTGCACCAGAATCACCGCAACCAGTTACAGAAATTTTTTCGCCCGTACTTCCAGAAAGTACTTCTGAGCCAATGATAGAACCGATGCTACCCGTTGTAGAACCTACGCCCGAACAGAGTTTGATTGCAGCAATTGAAAAGCAAGTTGCCCAAGTGAGCGATCGCTATGGTGACGAGATTATTGAATCATTGCAAGCCAATTTTCCGGCGAATAGTCTCACGGTGACGTTAAAAACTGATTGGTACAACCTAGAACCATCACAACAAAATAAATTAACTGCGCAAATGTTTGAGCGAGCCAAGGAACTCGATTTTATCTATTTAGAAGTTATCGATCCCCAAGGCAATTTACTCGCACGTAGCCCAGTGATTGGGGAAAACATGGTGATTTTGAAACGCAAAGGATGAAATAAGAGCAGGGGTGCAGAGGTACAGAGGAAGCAGAGGAGTTAAGAAAATTCTATAAACTCAAAACTCATTACTAGCCACTAGCCCCTAACTAATCGCCGACCGATATGCTTTTACCAAATAATCAATTCCGGTAATCGCTGTACCGACAACAACGGCGTAGGCTCCGAGATCGAGTGCTTGACGTGCCATTTGGGGCGATGAAATACCGCCTTCACAAATTACTGGAACTACAAGTTTTTTTACCATTTGCGTTAACAGTTCCAAACCAGGTGGAGATAGGTGCGCAGTTTCTTGCGTGTAGCCGTAGAGCGTCGTTCCAACAATATCTGCACCCGCAGCAACCGCCGTGATCGCTGCTTCAATTGTATCGACATCTGCCATCACTGGTTTGCCGAGTTGGTGATGAATTTGTTGAATTAAAGAAGTCAGCGTTTCTCCTTCGGGGCGTTGGCGTTGAGTTGCATCAATGGCGATAATATCGGCTCCGGCTTGCGCGATCGCCGCTGCATGGTGAAACTGCGGTGTAATATACACGTCATAGCTGGGAATTTGTTGTTTCCACAGCCCAATAATGGGTACTGTACAGCGCTGTCTGACTGCACTAACGTGTGCAGGGGTATCAATTCTAACGCCTACGGCTCCTTGATTTTCCGCTGCTTGTGCGATTGCTGCAATCACTGTCGGCTCGTGTAATGGCGAGTCAACTGGCGCTTGACACGAAACAATTAAACCTTGCTTAAATTTTGCAATTACACTATTATTATCAGCCATAGAAATATTGATTATCAAATAATAAGGACAGGCAAGGTACTGCCTTGCCCATCACTCCTCGACTCTTGGCAACCAAACTGTAAAAATTGAACCATGACCGACAACTGATTCGACTTCGATACGTCCTTGGTGAAGTTCTACTAGATGTTTAGTGAGGGCTAGACCTAGCCCTGTTCCTTCGTACTGACGGCGGTATGGCGTATCTAGCTGTTGGAATTTCTCAAATAGTAGTGGTAGCTGATCTGTTGGAATGCCAATTCCTGTATCTTCAACTTGCAAGACAGCGATGTTGTGCTCTAGCCAAGCACGTAAAATCACTCGTCCGCCGGCTGGAGTAAATTTTACCGCATTGCTAAGAAGATTCCAGAGAATTTGTTGCACGCGTTTAAAGTCTGCGATGATGCGATCGCGCGACGTGTCAATTCTTAAATCTAAACAAAGATCGACCGCTTGCCGTGCTGCGATACTTCTAAAAGATTGCATACTCGCTTCGGCGATCGCGCTTAAAGAAAACTCGCTTTTCTCTAATAGTGTCTTACCCGCTTCCACTTCGGATAATGTCAAAATATCGTTGATCAACGCTAATAAATGTTCGCCGCTGTTGTGAATAGTGTCTAGATATTGGCGCTGACGCTCGGTTAATTGACCAAAAGACCAACGTAACAGTGTCGCAGATAACCCAATAATAGTTGTCAGTGGCGATCGCAATTCGTGACTCATCGTCGCCAAGAATTCGCTTTTGGCACGGTTTGCGGCTTGCGCGGCGATTAAAGCATCTTGCAGGGCTTGCGTACGTTGTGAAACTCGTTGTTCGAGCAATTGTTTTTCGCGTGTTAAAGATTGCATTAGTTCGGCTTGGTTAATCGCGATCGCTAGTTGTTCGGCGATTCTTTGCAGTAGTTTTTTTTCACTGTCACGCCAGTGGCGATCATGACATTGATGGGCGATCAGCAACCCCCACAGCTTTTCTTGCAAGACAATAGGTGCTGCTAGCTTTGCACGTACTTGACTCGCGCGCAAAAACTCTAGAAGACACTGCGAAAGGACATAAGTTTTTTCAATATCATCAACAGCGAGTGTAAAGCCTTTGCGATACTTCTCCCAACATTGCGAAGTTGGAATAAAACATCCTGCTTCGCGGTAATTTAACATTGATGGAATTGATTCGGCGGCACGGGCTTCATAAACAACACACCCCGAATGTTTTTGCCAAGTATTGCTAGCAGGAAGCCCTTGTGATGATGTCGCAATCCATTCGTGATCGCTATCTTGTGCAAACTGATAAATCATCAAGCGATCCAATTGCAGAAAATCACGGACGTGACTCACTGCCGTGGAAAGGATGACTGATAAATCTAAACTTTGACGAATTTGACTTGTGAGTTGGTTCAATAAGCGTTCGTGCGCAATTTGCTCTTTAAGTGCATCTTCTACAGGTTGACAGACAGATACAGAAGGATATTCGGCTTGTGGCGCAGCCGCTTTCTCTTTATTGAAGATAGATAACAATAAAAGTGTAAAGTAACTTTGCAGCCTGGTATCATTTGGTTGTACGCTTTGACAGTACTGCGCTAGTGTTTGGGACGCTTGAAAGTCGTGCTGAAGATTGTAGCTGAGTTGTTGCAGAAAATTAGCGATCGCATCGCGGTCAAACGTTAAATTGACATCGATGAGCGGCTCTTGCACGTCAAATGATAAAAATTCGGCAGGTAGTGAAAAGTATGCGGCGTCATCAGGATCTGGCATTTTGATTGAATTCTGAATGTTTGATTGTTCAGGTTCCTCTGGAAATCCCAACAGCAGCGCACTAAATCCTTGAGATATGATGACGATAAATTGTTGCTTCTTCTGAGGAACAGGAATTGATAAAAGGATGTCTTGTGTCAGCACCACAGCTTCCGTTTCCGCGACTTGAGCCATTTGATGCAACAACTGCTTTAGTTGCTCAAAAATTGCTAAGGGCAAAGTGCCACGAAAGCTCAAATCTTCAGGATGGAACATGCTCTGATGTTTATTGAATCTTGGCTAAATAGCTTTTCACTGCCGCTTTTCCCCCTATTGCAACTAATAAATCTATATTATGCATTTTATAAAACAACATTATGCATCGTATTAATGGCACACCAGGAGGCTGGAATCCTCAATCAGAAGGCGTAATTTTTCTAGAACAATCTCCTGCTCCAATCGTGTTTCTGACTGCGGCAGATACTGATATTCAAACCATAGCAGCCGGAATTTCTAAATTACCAGTGGGGTTTCCTGCACTGCGTGTTGCTAATTTATTACAACTACAGCAACAACTCACGATTGATACCTATGCGGAGGAGATATTAGAAAAGGCTCAAGTTATTATATTACGCTTGCTAGGAGGGAGATCTTACTGGTCTTACGGCTTAGAAGTGGTGCAGGAAACCGTACAGCGTACAGGTGCATCACTGATTGTTATTCCTGGCGATGATGTTCTCGATCCGCATTTAATCGAGCATTCCACCGTTTCTTTAACCGCTGTTATCCAAATTTGGCGCTACTTCAGCGAAGGCGGCGTAGAAAATATCGTCAATGGCTTACAGTTTGTCTGTGATACGTGTTTAGAAACAAGCTATCATCCACCACAGCCACAAGTTGTACCGCGTGTAGGTTTTTATCAGAGTTCAGAGGTTAGAGGTTGGGGATCAGGGGAAAAGCCTAAAGTCGGGATTTTGTTTTATCGCGCGCATTATTTGGCTGGTAACATAAGTGTAATTGATGCTTTTTGTCAAGCGTTACAGGAAAGAAATTTAGAACCAGTGCCGATTTTTGTGTCTTCGTTGCGTGATCGCGATGTACAAGACGAGCTAGCATCTTATTTTCAACCAAAAGATGAACCACAAATTCAACTATTACTGAATACGACGAGTTTCTCGCTAGCGCGATTGGAAGCAACGCTGCAATTAGATTTTTGGGAAAAATTGGATGTTCCTGTATTGCAAGCGATTTTGAGTAGTAGCCCTGTAGATGTTTGGGAATCGCAATTTCAAGGGCTTTCACCGCGTGATATGGCGATGAATGTGGCGCTACCAGAGGTGGATGGGCGAATTATTACGCGTGCAGTTTCGTTTAAAGCGGTGCAAACTTGGAATTCTGACTTAGAAACGGATGTTGTTGTTTATGAACCACGGTGCGATCGCATTGCTTTTGTTGCGGATTTAGCCGCGAGTTGGGTACGTTTGCGTTTGTTATCACCACACGAAAGAAAAATTGCGCTAATTTTGGCAAATTACCCGAATCGTGATGGACGATTGGCAAATGGCGTGGGGTTGGATACTCCAGCGAGTTGTGTAGAACTTTTGCAGGCTTTGCAAGCGGCTGGGTATCGGGTGGAAAATTTACCGCAGAGTAGTGATGAGTTGATGCAGCGCTTGACGAGTGGAGTGACGAATGATCCCGAAGGGAGATTGCGTCGGGTGTTGCAGCAGGTGAGTTGGGAGGAGTATTGTGCGTATTTTAGGCGTTTGCCTTTGGGGGTGCAACGGGCGATTTCTGAGAGGTGGGAGGATACGAACCACAGAGACGCAGAGGGCGCAGAGGGGAAGAGATACAGGAAAGCAGAGGAAAGGCGTTTTGCGGTTCCTGGAATTGAGTTGGGGAATGTGTTTGTGGGAATTCAGCCAGGGCGTGGGTATGATGTTGACCCTGCTTTGAATTATCATGCTCCTGATTTGGAGCCTACGCATGATTATTTGGCGTTTTATTATTGGGTGCGAGAATGTTTTGGTGCTGATGCAGTGGTTCATGTGGGGAAGCATGGCAATTTGGAGTGGCTACCAGGGAAGAGTGTAGCTTTGTCGGAGGAGTGTTACCCAGAGGTGGCTTTGGGGGCTTTACCGCATTTGTATCCGTTTATTGTCAATGATCCTGGTGAGGGTTCGCAGGCGAAGCGTCGCGCTCAAGCTGTGATTTTAGACCATTTGACGCCGCCGTTGACTCGCGCGCAATTGTATGGACCTTTACAGCAATTGGAGGGGTTGGTTGATGAGTATTATGAAGCGCAAAGTTTAGATCCAACGCGGTTAACGCTGATTCGCGATCGCATTCTCCATCTAATTCTCCAAGAAAATCTCCACCTCGATCTGGGTGTAACAGATGGTAACGAACAATTGACAATTAGCAATGTTGATGCATATCTATGTGAACTGAAAGAAGCGCAAATTCGCGATGGTTTACATATCTTTGGTCAGTGTCCGCAAGGTAGACAACTCAGGGATTTGATTGTGGCGATCGCCCGTATGCCAAGTAGCGATCACTGTGGACTCACGCAAGCGATTGCTCAAGACTGGGGATTAGATTTCGATCCTCTTACCGCAGATTTTAGCCAAAAGCTCTCTGCCAACGAAATTGAGATACTTTTAACAAAAACGCAACAGCGCTGTTACACAATTGGCGATGCTGTTGAAGTCTTAGAACACCACGCCACTACCTTAATCGAACAAATACTATCAAATGTAGAACACCCCCTCACCCCTGAACCCCTGACCCCTATCCTCAACTGGATACGCGATCACCTCTTACCTTCTTTGCAACAAACACAACAAGAGATTACGCATCTATTACGTGGTTTGGATGGGCGGTATGTTCCGAGTGGTGCTGCTGGTGCGCCGACTCGCGGTCGTCCTGAGGTGTTGCCAACAGGTCGCAATTTTTACTCAGTGGATATTCGTGCGATTCCTACAGAAACGGCTTGGGATATTGGGCGCAAAGCTGCGGAGGCGTTGATTGAACGTTATACGCAAGATAATGGCGAGTATCCAAAAACTTTGGGTTTATCAATTTGGGGAACTTCGACAATGCGGACTGGTGGTGATGATATTGCCGAAGCATTAGCATTACTCGGAGTGCAACCTGTATGGGATGGTGTCTCGCGGCGGGTGGTCGATTTGGAAGTTTTACCGCTATCGGTGTTAGGACGTCCGCGCGTGGATGTAACTTTGCGAATTTCGGGCTTTTTCCGCGATGCTTTTGCGAATTTAATTGATTTGTTTGATACTGCTGTCGCTGCTGTCGCTGCACTCGATGAACCGCTTGAACAAAATCCTTTAGCTGCGCAAGTTGCTCAAGAAACACAACTATGGCAAGCAGCAGGGTTAACTTTAGAACAAGCTGAGGTGCGATCGCGTTATCGCATTTTTGGCTCGAAACCTGGCGCATATGGTGCAGGACTCCAAGGTTTAATTGAAGCACAAAACTGGCATGATGATGAAGATTTAGCGCTTGCTTATATTAATTGGAGTAGCTATGCTTACTCGCGTTCGGCTGAAGGATGTGCCGTTCCTGAAGCTTTTGCACAGCGTTTACAACAAATGCAAATCGTTTTACACAATCAAGACAACCGCGAACACGATTTACTTGATTCGGATGATTATTATCAATTTCAGGGCGGTTTAACCGCAGCAGTACGTTCTTTACAAGGCAAAAACCCGCAAACTTATTTTGGCGACAACTCAATTCCAGCAAATCCCCGCGTGCGTCAACTCAAAGAAGAAATTGCCCGCGTTTATCGATCCCGCGTAATTAACCCGAAGTGGATTGCGGGAGTCATGCGTCACGGTTACAAAGGTGCGTTTGAAATGGCGGCGACGGTAGATTATTTATTTGCCTACGACGCGACAGCGCATTGTGTTGAAGATCATATGTATCAGGGAGTTGCACAAGCGTACTTATTTGATCCCGATGTTCAGCAGTTTATCCAACAAAAGAATCCGTGGGCGTTGCGCGATATGGCAGAAAGATTATTAGAAGCGCATCAACGCGGTTTGTGGCAGAATATTGATCGCGCGATGCTAGAGAATTTGCGATCGCTCGTTCACCAAGCTGAAGCCAGTATCGAACAAACATTAAAGTGATTTTGCCATCTTCAACCAATCAAAAACCTCTGCTGTAGTTAACTCTAGAGGGATTTCTGCTAGCACTGGTAGGCGATCGCTATCTTGTCTTAGTTCTGGTTGCTGACCTGGCAGAAAAACTAATATACTGCGATCATCTGCGTCAATCAACTAACCTAATCGACATCCATGTTGTAAACAGTGGAGAAAGAATCTCTATCACCTAATCGGGAGGTAATTGAAAGTTATCAGGGACTTCCCCATCTGTATTAAAAGGAATTCGTTGCCACTGGAAGACCGCAATATCTGGGACAATTGAGCGATCACCAAAGCTACAACGTAGTTCAGGAAAAGCATAAGCGATTTTTTGCTCCTCTGTAATGTCGTTAATTGCGGCACACAGCTTACTCTGCAAGCGGCTGTGTCTCCCTTTCGGCATCGGCTTTTGGACGATCTCTCCATTGTTATGTATTCACTGGCTGGCTTCGTCTCAGGAAGCTTGAGAAACTCTGCTAAAGTGATGTTGGGCGTTGTTGTAGAGGTCATTGTTTCACCTCTCTTTTTTCATTGGTTGTTCAATATTAACGTCTGTTCGATGGAAAAGTGCTGAGCGATTGACAATTAGCTAGTTTTCTGTAGCTCACGCCACTTTGCTGCTTTTTCATTCATCTGTTGAATAAATCCATGCTTCCCATCCATGTAACTATCAATGTCATATGGATACTTTCTGGCTAACTCGCGCTTCAACTTGCTATATTCCTGCGCATCTTCCAAGTGGGCAATCATGTAGTCTCTAAATGCTAAATGTTTCTCTACTTCTGGTTTGCCCACTTCAAATGCATGAACATGATGTGTTCTGACACCTGCTGTGTTGTTTTTGCGAAAGTAACGGCGACTTGGAATTCCAAACTCGCCCATCGCTTCATAGCCTAAAGCTATCATTGATAAATTGCATTGATCCGTTTTGGCAATTGCTTTTACCTCCACTAACAAATCAATAATCGGTTTGGCGTAAATATGAGGTATTGCAGGACTACCAATATGATGAATTGCAACGACATTGTTACCCAACGCTTGCAAGATGTGCTGTTTTTCTTTTACAAAGGCGTCTCGCCACTGGGGATTATGGGGAACAACTTCGACTTTTCTCATAGGGATGACTGAATTTTATGCTGAGTGCTAACACAAAACTTATCAACTAACCACTCTTCTTTCTGAAGCTGGATCAAGCTGAATTCGAGTGCGATCGCTGTCCTAGTCTACCCTGCTCTCAACTACAATATCCTTGGAAGCAATTAATAGCAGACACTCTTTAATAAACTAGAAGCAGATATGCCAAGAACTCAACGTAACGACAACTTTATCGATAAATCTTTTACCGTCATGGCGGATCTAATTCTCAAAGTTCTGCCGACAAATAAAAAAGCCAAAGAAGCTTTTGTCTACTACCGTGATGGAATGGCAGCCCAAGCCGACGGCGACTACGCTGAAGCTTTAGATAACTACAACGAAGCTTTAGAATTAGAAGAAGACCCATACGATCGCAGTTATATCTTCTACAACATTGCCTTAATTCATGCGAGTAATGGCGAACATGAAAAAGCTCTAAACTACTATCACCAAGCACTAGAAACAAATCCGCGCCTGATCCAAGCACTCAACAACATTGCGGTAATCTATCACTACCAAGGCGAAAGAGCCAAAGAAGCAGGCGACAATGACGGTGCAGAAGCTTTATTTGACCAAGCTGCTGATTACTGGAGACGAGCCATCAGCATCGCCCCTAACAATTACCTAGAAGCACAAAACTGGCTGAAAACGACAGGTAGAATGCACGAAAACTTTTAGTGAGAGAGTGACTAGTGACTAGTGAGTAGAAAGCTCAGTGTGATTCTATTACCCATCACCAATTACCAATTACCTCTTACCTATGATTGATCGCGAACAAGTCCGAAAAGTGGCGCTTTTAGCTCGATTAGAGTTAACTCCACAAGAGGAAGAACAATTTACTACGCAGCTAAGTAGTATTCTGGACTACTTTGAACAACTAAGTGAACTCGATGTAACTGATGTCCCACCCACAGCAAGAGCAATTGAAGTAAAAAATATAACACGCCCTGATGAACTAAAACCTTACGAAGAACGCGCCGCAATTCTCAGCAGTGCGCCAGAACAAGAGGGCGAGTACTTTAAAGTGCCACAAATTTTGAATGTAGAAGAGTAGTTACAGCTTTCAAGATCTGAAGGTGG
This sequence comes from Chroogloeocystis siderophila 5.2 s.c.1, assembly GCF_001904655.1. Taxonomy (NCBI): domain Bacteria; kingdom Bacillati; phylum Cyanobacteriota; class Cyanophyceae; order Chroococcidiopsidales; family Chroococcidiopsidaceae; genus Chroogloeocystis; species Chroogloeocystis siderophila. The sequence continues at coordinate 60,361 of NZ_MRCC01000001.1, forward strand.
AAAGTAAGAAATTGTGTCTTTATCTCAGAAATAACTACGGCGAATCTACAGCTTTGCAAAGTTCTAAATAATGAATGCACAACGAGACAAACTTCATCTACCCCCCGTGAACAAGTGAAGTCTGTCTTATTTCCTCAAAATTTTTATTTTTTTAGTGTGTGTAGGCACACTTTGTATAAATAGCCACGACTAAAGTCGGAGAGCCTTGAAAGCAATTATAGGAGATTTTCATAATGGGTTTGGGTGTTCTCATTGATGGCAAATGGGTGCCAGAACGCGAACAAGAAGACGAAGGAGGGAGGTTTGTGCGTCCTTCAACGACCTTCCGCGATAAAATTACTGCTGATGGTTCGAGTGGCTTTAAAGCTGAACCAGGACGTTACCATCTTTATATCTCCTGGGCTTGCCCTTGGGCGCATCGTACCGCAATCATGCGACGGTTGAAAGGGTTAGAAGATGTTATTGGTCTTTCTGTAGTAGCACCAGTTATCGATCAAAACAGTTGGGAATTCTCTGACGATGAACCAGGGAGTATTCCGGATACAGTTAACCACACGAATTACTTGTGGGAAGTCTATCTGAAAGCTGAGCCTGACTACAGCGGTAGAGTAACTGTACCTGTTTTATGGGATAAGAAAACTGGCACAATTGTCAATAACGAATCCCGCGAAATTATTCGGATGTTGGATACTGAGTTTGAAGCTTACGCTAAACAGGATATTCATTTTTATCCGCAAGACATACAGGAAAAAATTGACGAAACGATTGATGCAATTTATCAACCGATTAACAATGGAGTTTATCGCGCAGGTTTTGCAACAACGCAATCCGCGTATGAAGAAGCTGTCACCGAATTGTTTCAAGCATTAGATTATTGGGAAAAAGTCTTATCTGAGCAGCGTTATTTGTGTGGCGATCGCCTAACTGAAGCCGATTGGTGTCTGTTTACAACACTACTGCGCTTTGACCCTGTTTACTACGTTCATTTCAAGTGCAACTTGCGGCGCATTGCCGATTATCCTAATCTTTGGAATTATCTAAAAGACCTTTATCAACAAAAGGGTGTCAAAGAAACGTGTCATTTTGACCATATCAAAAAGCACTACTACATGAGTCATCCAAAAGTTAACCCGACACGTATTGTTCCCAAAGGACCAATTCTAGATTTAGATGCACCACATAACCGTTATCGATGGGGCGCGACTCTACAAGTGTAAAAAAAACGGAACAAAATAAATTATCAACCATCTACGTAGGTACTCATAGCAACCTACGTTACTTTCTATCAAAAATGAAACTCAAACTGATACTCCTAGGGTTAGTAGCTATGACAGGATTAGGAGTTATCTTTTTTCACATCACGAATAACAAATCGTCCGAACAAATTAGCCAAATAAATCCTCAATGGCAAACTTATATAGAACCTAATACTTACTCGATTCAACATCCGCCAAATTGGTTTGTTGAGCGTTTGCGCAGGGAATTAGTGATAATTACGAGTCAACCACCTGTAAAAAAATGGCACGGGAAAATTACCTCCTGATTTAATTAAAACAGATATTCGCATTGAACCAACTTTATTTGAATCACTTGCGAACCAAATACTGAATTCAGAAGTTGAAATATCTCAAATAACTCACAAAGAACAACCGCAGACCGACGGTAGAGAAGCATTAACACTCTGGATTAGCGATCGCTTTGGTGCAAACTCAGTTTTAACGCTTATTCGATATCAGCCTAACGAAACAATTTACATCGCCAGTTTCCATACCACAGAAAATATCGCAGCGCCTGATATTATTCAAAATATTCACGGTTCTTTATGAATCAGCGAGTAATAAAGTTAAGTACGACAAACTTGTTCGAGTGTCGGTACAAAATCTGGATAGGAAATAGCCGCAGCTTCTGCACGATTAATAGTTGTAGTTCCGGTACTATTGAGCGCAGCGATCGCTAAACTCATCGCAATGCGATGATCTGTATGACTATCGACATCTGTACCTGTAAGCAAAGTTCCCCCAACAATTTCTAAACCATCAGGAAGTTCGGTCACATTAGCCCCCATGCGTTGCAGTTGATTTGCCATAACTGTAATGCGATCGCTTTCTTTAACGCGCAATTCCTCCGCATCGCGAATCACGGTTGTCCCCTGCGCAAAAACTGCGGCGACGGTAAGAATCGGGATTTCATCAATTAATCGCGGAATCAAATCGCCAGCGATCGTACAACTAGTGAGTTGACTCGAACGTACGCGTAAATCTGCAACAGGTTCGCCTGCAACTAAACGCTGATTTTCTAACTGAACATCTGCGTTCATCATCGACAATGCTTCTAAAATACCCGTACGTGTAGGATTTACCCCTACATTTTCAATAATTAATTCGGAATCAGGAACAATTGCTGCTGCAACTAGCCAAAAAGCCGCAGAACTAATATCTCCAGGTACAATAACGGTTTGTCCTTGTAATTGTGCAGGTCCTGTGACTGTAACACTGTGAGTATCAGGCTCGACGCTGAGTTTCGCCCCGAAGGCTTGGAGCATTCTTTCGCTATGATCCCGCGATAAGGCTGGTTCCGTGACAGTTGTTTCGCCTTCAGTCATCAATCCGGCTAAGAGAATACACGATTTCACTTGCGCAGAAGCGATCGGAGAATTGTAATGAATTGGTTTAAGCGTTTGTCCTTGAATTGCTAAAGGCGCTAACGAATTATCTTTACGTCCCCAAATTTGCGCCCCCATTTGTTGCAATGGTTTGACGACACGCGACATCGGACGCGATCGCAATGAATTATCACCTGTGACAGCAAAAAATCGCCTAGGATGCGCCGCTAAAATTCCGAGCATCAACCGTAGTGTTGTCCCAGAATTCCCAGCATTGAGGACATCGACAGGTTCTTGTAATTGCCCCAATCCTATTCCTTTGACGGTGACTAATTCGCTATTTAACTCGGAAATTTCCGCCCCCAAAGCTTGAAAACAACTTGCTGTACTGCGCGGATCTTCGCCTAGCAACAACCCTTGAATGCGCGTTTCGCCCGATGCGATCGCACCTAGCATCAAAGCCCGATGCGAAATCGATTTATCTCCTGGAACTCGGATACGACCGTGTAAGGATAATCCTGTAGCACGATTAATAACGAGATTTTGGTGACGATTCGTTTCTTGCGTGATGACAACCGACATGAAAACTCACGTAACGTGTGTGCATTTCATCCTACCGCAGTATTAGCACTCAGGTACTGAAATCCTAGTTAATTTTGAACTCAAGACTACATCGATTTTCTCAAGAATTATCAGCTTATAACTCAAATGCTACTTACAATATCGATTGAGTTACTTTTTAGTGTAGTCTTAACCTTTTTCTCACCAAAAATTCACAAAACTGTCAACAATATAAAGTCATTGTTTAAGTATAAGTATCAAACTTTACTTTTTTAAACTCAACTGACAGTATATCTCTATACAAAATTATAATCATAAATTTATTCAGTAGTCTTTGAGCATAGTAAATAATATTAATCTACTAAGTAAATTTAATTAGCTGACTATAACTAAGTTTTAAAAAAAAATAAATTATCTCAAAAACCTACAATAATGAAAATAAGTGTAATTATTCCTTGCTTTAATGCAGCAAAAACAATTGCAGTGCAGTTAGAAGCCCTTGCTAAACAAACATGGAAAAATTGGGAAATTATTGTTGTTGATAATGGTTCTACAGATGAATCAGTTGCAATTGTTGAAAAATATCAAAAACAAATTCCAAATCTTCAGTTGATTCATGCAAGCGATCGCCCTGGCGCTGCGCACGCACGTAACGCTGGTGCCAAAGTTGCAACTGGCGAAGCACTTCTATTTTGTGATGCTGACGATCGAGTTGAAGCAAGTTGGTTATCTACAATGGGAGAAGCACTTCTCAAACGTGATTTTGTTGCTGGATGTTTTGATTATACGCAACTCAACGAACCGTGGCTAGTTGATAGCGGTATCTTGCAAGTTCAGAAAGTAGGGCTTTCGCAGTACGAATTTCCGCCTTATCTACCTTTTGCAGGCAGTGGTAATCTCGGTATCAAAAAAGCGTTACATGAAGCTGTAGGTGGATTTAATGAAAACTTATTATATGCGGAGGATACTGACTATTGTTTCCGCGTTCAACTTTTAGGTACTCAACTTCATTTTGTTGAAGATGCTGTTGCTCAAATACGCCTACGTCATAGATTTAAAGACATTTACAAGCAAGGAGAAAGCTGGGCTGAAAGCCATATATACCTCCGTTTGCTTTATGGAGTGTCTGTTAGTAGAATTGTTGCTTTTGGTTATTTAATAAAAGTTTTATTATATCCAATTAAAATTGTTTTTTATCTTAAAAATAAAAGTCAATTTGCCAAATGGTTGTGGATACTTAGTTGGAATATTGGACTTTTAAAAGGAAGCCTCAAGTATTCTCGAAACTTGACATTGGAAAGCAATTTATCAAGGCAAGAATCTAGCCAAAAAGTAAAAACTGTTCCAGTTAACTAGGAAGTATCTTTATGAATAAGTACCATCAAAAAATCAAGCAGCGGTTGCTCTCAAAATCAAGGTTTATTTATTTGTGGTGGTTGTACAAGAAAAGCAAAGCGATCGCAGTGAATCAAAAATCAGCAATCGTTTTTGCACCGCATCAAGACGACGAAACGCTAGGTTGTGGTGGTACAATTGCGCTCAAGTGCGATCGCAAAGTCGCGTTAGATGTTGTATTTCTAACTGATGGTAGAGCATCATACGCAGAATATCCGCAAATTTGTCCGGATCAGTTGGTGCAAATTCGCCAGCAAGAAGCAATTCAAGCCCTCAAGACTCTTGGTGTCGCACAATCAGCAATTCACTTTCTGGGTAAACCTGATGGCGGTTTAGCTGTACTATCGAGTGCTGAACGTCAGGAGACAATTAATCAACTCGTGCAATTGTTACGCGATCGCCAACCGCAAGAGGTATACGTACCTTACAAACAGGATATTCATCCTGACCATAAAGAAACTTACGCTTTAGTGCAAGCCGCAGTCCAAGAATCGCAGCTACCTATTGAAGTATTGCAGTATCCTGTATGGACGCGCTGGGTTCCACATCAACTTGATTTTAAATCTCCAGAGCTTGCCCATGCTTATAGATTACCAATTAACAAAGTCCTAAACAAAAAAATTGCAGCTTTGGCAGCTTATCAATCGCAATATTCTAGTATAGTGCCTGGTGTTGAGCCAATTCTGCCACCAGGTTTTATCGAGTGCTTCATTTCTTCCTACGAAATATTTTTTAAAACGTCGCCAGTTAAGCAAAAGCTGAGTTGTGAATTATGAGTTAGCCCAATTAACACAAAACCCCACATTGATCGCTTTGCTTTCTTAAGCGCGACCAATTAGCAGTTACCAATGACCAATAAAAGCTGTAAGGCTACTTTTAATTTCCACCCATTTACTTGAATCGGCGCAATGTTATTAAGCTTTGCTTTAAGAACAGTGGCATAAGTCTTGTTCAAGATAAACTAGCGCTGTACTAGCCATGCGGTCTTTTTGCTCATGCTGACTCGTTACCGTCAACCAGTATCGCTTTCATTAATTTCTACAGATTTACCCTTGCGGTACGTGGTGCAGACTGTAGCTACGTTAGAACAAAAAGATCGCGAGAGTTTTCATTTATTGATAACAGAACCTTCACTTGCTAGCCCTAGTCTTTTGTGGCTCGAAATTTCACCATATCGAGTCATTATGACCAGACAAGCAGAAAATCAAGTATGCTATCGTCATTTTTGGGAGCGCGGAGTTTACGGAATTAGTCGTTACTGGTTAGGAAACGGATTTTTTCAGGGCAGCGAAAATATCCTGCAATTGCGTAATTTTACTCGACAATTAACTTTAGTCAATCGTCCCTTACCGCAGCAACTTCAAGTCGAGTATGAATTGTGGTCGCAAGTACAACTCGGACGCTATGTTTTGAAGCTAGAGATACACTACTGACCAACAAATTAAACAGAACCACTACCTAAAATAAATAAACTTAAAAGCGTGCCACTATTCCAAAGACTGTGGAGTAGCATGGGTGCGAGGAGGTTGCGCGATCGCGTGTACACAACCCCTAAGACAATTCCTAAAACGGTCAATGGAAGAATTTCAGCTACACTGAGGTGCGCAACCGCAAACAGCAACGAACTGAGAAGAATCGCACCCGAAACGGATACGTAACGGGTGAGTGAGGGTAAAAGAAAACCACGAAACAGTAATTCCTCGAAAATCGGCGCGGCGATCGCAGCGGTAAAAAAGAAAATAGCTAATGCTACTTGATCTTGTGCCTGCAATGCTAAGGATAACAGTGGATTACTACCACCCTGTCCTTGCCAGATTTGTTGATTAATCAGCGACACAATCACCACGAGTGGAAGTGCAGCACAGTATCCTCCCAACCCCCATAAAAACCAATTTCCCTGTAAATTGAAGCGAAACCAATCTTTGGGAAGCGGGAAGAAAGGCTTAATTGAAAAGTAAAGCACTGCCAAGCCACCCAAAGCAACTGTTAGGTAAGTCGTCAAAATATAAAAAGCCTGAACGCGCACACCCGAACCTGCTGGCGGTCTAATTTGCAGTAGCGCCAACCCCAAAGGAACAACAATTTGCCCCATGAGAAAAAAGCCGAGGATGAATACCTGCCAAACAGTTTCTCCTGTCCAAGGAGTTGACCACCGTGCATCTTCATTTTGTGCAAGTAGCGCCTCTTTTCCTTTGACTAAACGCTGAGCGCCTAAAATGAGCAGTAGCCCAACACCAACTATGCCACCAAAAGCAGGCAGACTACCAATAAATGCGAGTTTGATGACAGCTTGCTGGGCTACTTGTTGTTCGGTGGCTTGTAGCTGTGTCAGCGCGTCTTGACGTTGCTGAAGTTGATATAGCTGAGACAAAGCACGATAGCGAAACCAACCATCTAAGTTATTCTGAATCAGTTGTTCGGCATCGGGAAATATCCGAGGCGGGTCGCTCCAAAGCCCTATCAAAACTGCTGCGGTATCGGCGAGTACAGCTTGCTGTTGATTGTTAACTTGCTGTTGAAACTTTGTCCAAGTTTGAATCGCTGCATCAGTTTGTTCTTGCTGTACTTGTAATAGTCCTAGCCGCAGATCTAGTTCAGCAATCAATTGCTGCAACTGAGCGCGCGATCGCTGTATTTGTTGCTGTTGTCGCAGGCGAGAAGTATCGGTAATTGGGGCAATTTCTGATTGTGATTTGGGAGTCGCAGGGGTGGTTACAGGTTCTGACTGTAACTGTTTTAGTTGGTTGTTTGCTTTATCTAAGTTAATCTGCGCTGACGTTCTTGCCTCTTGATATTGCTCGAACGCAGAATTAAGCGGTTGTTCTCCGAGCAAAGCACTGCGAGCATTGCTCAGACTCGCGCCATTGTCACCCTGAGGTTGCCACTCTTGTGCGTGCAAAAGGAGATTAGCTTGATACAGTTCCAAGCGACTTTGAATTTGCGGTTGTTGCCAGCTTTCCCATAAAGACGCACCAGCAAATAAAATTGCGACTACCGTCAGCAAACTTAAGATGATCCGCTTAATTGTCATCAATCTCCCCCGTTACAGCCATCTTGAGCGCGCGATCGCACCCTTGTGGAATCATAGCAAGGAATGGAAGAGGTCAGGGGTCGGGGGTCAAAGGTCGGGGGAAGAAGTAGTTGCTAGCTGTTAAGTACTCTAGACACTAGCCATTAATCACCACCCACTAATCACGAATCACTTCATTATTCTGTTGTTAACAAGTGTTCATCACACGCTAAAATAACGCTGGCTCGTATGTGCTGCGAATGTGCAGCGAACGATTTACAAAAAGTGCTGTGGGAGGATAAATAGATTGACCACTCGTGTCATTATTGTGCGTCACGGTCAAAGCAGCTACAACACCGAAAAGCGCATTCAGGGTCGTAGTGATGTGTCAACTTTAACTGAAAAGGGGCAAAACGATGCCCGTAAAGTTGGTGGTGCGCTGAGTCACTTAAATTTTGCTGCGGTTTATACTAGCCCTCTACAGCGAGCAAAACATACAGCAGAAATCATCTGTAATTGCTTAGCAACACCCCTCAAGCCGCAAGCTTCTAGTATCTTAATGGAAGTTGACTTGTCGTTGTGGGAAGGAATGCTTTCCTCTGAGGTGCGCGAGAAATTTCCTGATGCTTACCGACTTTGGCACGAACATCCGGATCAACTGGTGATGGTGGTGGGAGAAAACCGCGAACACTTCCCCATTCTCAGTTTGTTTCAACAAGCAAGACAGTTTTGGGAAGAAACTTTACCGCGTCATGCAGGCGAAACAATTCTGATCGTGGGGCATAACGGTATCAATCGCGCTTTGATTAGTACGGCTTTGGGAATTTCGCCGCAACGCTACCACTCGATTCAGCAATCGAACTGTAATGTCACAGTCCTGAATTTCGATCCGGCGACTCCTTCGCACCAAAAAGACAGCAAGTGGGGAGCAGTACAGCTAGAATCACTCAATCAAACAGCACATTTGGGCGAAATTCTACCTTCACTGCGACCAAATCATCAAGGACAGCGCCTTTTGCTTGTACGTCATGGTGAAACCGAATGGAATCGCCAAACGCGGTTTCAGGGGCAAATCGATGTTCCGCTCAACGATAATGGTCGGCAACAGGCACAAAAAGCAGCGGAATTTCTGAAAAACGTGCGGCTGGATTTCGCTGTGAGTAGCCCAATGTTGCGTCCCAAGGAAACCGCAGAGATTATTTTGCAGCATCACCCTGAAATTCAACTGCAATTACACGCTGACCTGCAAGAGATTAATCACGGACTTTGGGAAGGTAAATTAGAATCAGAGATCGAGCAAAGTTTTCCAGGGAAACTACATCAATGGCGAACAGTACCAGCAGAGGTACAAATGCCACAAGGTGAGAATTTACAGCAAGTCTGGGAACGCAGTGTTGCGGCTTGGCAAAGTATTCTTGATTCCGCAGCAAGTCAAACGACTGGGTTGGTTGTGGCGCACGATGCCACGAATAAAGTTTTACTGTGTCATGTTTTGGGTTTGTCACCTGCGCATTTCTGGAACTTTCGCCAAGGAAATGGGGCTGTCAGCGTTATTGATTATCCGCAAAGTGCAGCAGGTTTACCTGTATTGCAAGCAATGAATATCACAACTCATCTTGGGGGAGGTGTTCTTGATAAAACTGCCGCAGGGGCGTTGTAGGGTACTGGGTAACAATAGGTCATTATTAAATTAATTGGTGTCAGGTGAGTCTGTCCCAATCAAAATTCATGAAGAGTGAATTGCTACAACAAGTTCGGGTGATTGATCCTGTATCGAGTACTGATCGGGTAGCTGATGTTTTGGTTGTTGATGGTCTGATTCAGGCATTGCAGGAAACGATCGCCGACTATTCAACTAATACGCAGGTGCGTAATTGTCGCGGACTTGTGTTAGGTCCTGGATTGGTCGATTTGTACAGCCATTCTGGCGAACCTGGGTTTGAAGAACGCGAAACTTGGCGATCGCTTATTGATGCTGCAACTGCTGGCGGGTTTACTCGATTGCACGTTTTGCCGGATACGATGCCCGCGCTTGATAATCTATCGGTAGTATCGCGGCTACAGCAGGAACTCGCAGCCGCCACGGTTAAAGTTAAGTTTTGGGCGGCGCTGACGGTTGGTGTTAAAGGACAGCAAATGACCGAATTGGCAGAATTAGTGGCTGAATCAAATGTTGTGGGTTTTGCCGATGGTCGCGCGATTGAAAATTTAGCACTACTACGGCGCTTGCTAGAATACATCAAACCAATCAATAAGCCGGTGGCGTTGTGGGCGTGTGACGCGCAGTTGGCGGGAAATGGCGTGATGCGCGAAGGTACGCAATCAATTCGTTTTGGATTATCAGGAAATCCGGCGATCGCAGAAACGGCGGCGTTGGCTGCAATTTTAGAAGTTGTCGCCGCGATTGGGACTCCCGTACATATTATGCGGATTTCAACGGCGCGGGGTGTCGAATTGATTCAAGCGGCAAAAGCTCAAGGCTTACCTATTACGGCGAGTACGACTTGGATGCACTTGCTTCTTGATACGCAAGCGGTGAAAAGTTACAATCCCTCGCTGCGATTAGAACCACCACTCGGAAATACCAGCGATGTTCAGGCACTACGTCAAGGAGTTCGTTCGGGTATTATCGATGCAATCGCCGTCGATCACACTCCTTACACCTACGAAGAAAAAACTGTTGCCTTTGCCGAAGCTCCTGCGGGTGCGATCGGTTTAGAGTTAGCTTTACCCTTACTGTGGCAAAATCTTGTAGAAACGGGTGAATTGTCCGCAGTCGAATTATGGCGCAGCCTTAGTACCTGCCCATCTCAATGTTTACAACAAAACCCTAGTGCGATTTCTCCTGATACATCGGCAGAAATGGTTCTTTTCGATCCACACCAAGTATGGCAATTGCAAGTACATACTTTGAAATCTTTGTCAAGTAATACGCCGTGGTTAGGACAAACGCTGCAAGGACGTGTCGTGCAAACTTGGTACAAGAATTGAGAAGGCTGTTCTTTAATTTATTTCCCCGACTCGATGCGGAGGCCAAAAGCGGACTACTGCACGTCCGATAATATTTTCTCGCGGCACAAAGCCCCAAAAATGGCTATCATAGCTGTTGTTGCGGTTATCGCCTAAGACTAAATACGAGTTTTCTGGCACAATCACAGGTCCATATAGGTACTGCGGAGGCGCTTCGATGTAGTTTTCGCGCAACGGCTGATCGTCGATGTAAACTCGTCCGCCTCTAACTTCTACCTTATCGCCAGGTAGTCCAATAATTCTTTTGATAAAAGCATCTTTGAGATTGGGGTTTTCTTGAATAATTCCTTTGGTAGGAGAAAAAACCACGATATCTCCCCGTTGTGGGCTTGTGAAACGATAACTCAACTTATCGACAATCAACTTGTCATACTTTTGCAGCGTTGGCAGCATAGACTCGGAAGGTATCCAACGCGCTTCGGCAACAAAAGTCCGAATTCCTAAAGCTAATACAATACTTAAGGCGATCGTTCTACCTAATTCACCGATCCAAGAACCTTCACTATCTTGTCGCGAATTTTTTTTCGATACTTGATCTGGCACACGAGACATAGAGCTTTGTTTAAAACAACCGAAAGGTGCTAATAACTAATTTAACGAGCGAAAATACTTTGATTTATTAATTCTAACTAGAAAAAGCTTACATTAATGTAACACTGGTATCCTGAAAAGTTTCATTGAAGTTTGAGAACGTGGATATAAAGACGCGATCGCTCTACAGTTTTAACTCACCCCTTGCTTTTCCGGTAGAATAACGTGCATTTATTCTGCCACTGTTTATAAGTCCTGCTATTTTCAAAGTGTTGTCACTTGTTACACTCAACCCCAGTACTTAATTAATTGTCATGTCATCTACAAATCTATTCATCCGCCATGCCCAAATTCTTTTACCAAATGGTGACTTTTTAATTGGAGATGTGCTGGTTCGCGATCGCCAAATTGCGCAAGTCGCGCCTGAAATTGCGCCACCAGCAAATAGCGCAGACTATCTAGAAATAGACGCATCCGGTTTAACTTTGTTGCCTGGTGTTATCGATCCTCAAGTTCATTTTCGCGAACCAGGCTTAGAACACAAAGAAGATTTGTTTACTGCTAGCTGTGCGTGTGCTAGAGGTGGTGTCACGTCTTTTTTAGAAATGCCGAATACTCGCCCGCTAACGACAAATCAGCAAGCTTTGGACGATAAACTCGAACGTGCCAGGCAAAAGTGTTTAGTTAACTACGGTTTTTTCATCGGAGCTACCGGAGATAATACCCCTGATTTACTCGCCGTCAATCCTACCCCAGGAATTAAAATTTTCATGGGTTCAATGCACGGTCAATTACTCGTTGATAAAGAAGCTGCCTTAGAGCAAATTTTTTCGCAAGGTGATCGCTTAATTGCTGTTCATGCGGAAGATCAAGCCCGCATCACTCAAAGAAGACAAGAGTTTGCGGGCATTAAAGATCCGGCGATTCACTCGCAAATTCAGGATGTAGCAGCAGCATTAAATGCAACAAAACTCGCGTTAAAACTTTCTAAGAAATATCAGCGACGCTTACATATTCTGCATATGTCAACCGGAGACGAAGCCGAATTGTTGCGTCACGATAAACCAAGCTGGGTTACGGCGGAAGTGACACCACAGCATTTACTATTGAATACTGATGCTTATGCCAAGATTGGCACTTTAGCACAGATGAATCCACCATTGCGATCGCCGCAGGATAATGAAGTGTTATGGCAAGCTTTACTTGATGGTGTTATTGACTTTATCGCCACCGATCACGCACCGCATACTTTAGAAGAAAAAGCGCAAGAGTATCCGAATACACCTTCAGGAATGCCAGGGGTAGAAACATCATTAGCATTGATGCTGACACAAGCGATGCAGGGGCGCTGTACTGTAGCGCAAGTCGCGCACTGGATGTCTACCGCCGTTGCTAAAGCATATCGGATTCCGAATAAAGGCGCGATCGCGGTTGGTTATGACGCAGATCTTGTCTTAGTCGATCTCAACACGTACCGCCCTGTTTTGCGTGAGGAGTTACAAACTAAGTGCGGTTGGAGTCCTTTTGAAGGTTGGCAACTTACTGGATGGCCTGTAACGACAATTGTCGGCGGTCAGATTGTCTACAACAAGGGTAAATTAGATACAAATGTTAGAGGTGAAGCGCTACAGTTTGATGGATAGAAGCGGGTTAGCCTAGAGTTTAGTTAGTTTGAAATCTTGCTAAAAAATCAAGCGAAATATCAACCGCAGACAACTCTACTTGGCGACCATTTGAAGTGTGGTTTAGGCAAATACTAAGATAAGTTGGTGGTAAGTAGGGCAATCGTTCTGCCCATTCGATTGCCATTATCCCCAAATCTGCGTCGATACCTTCCCAGTAAGTTTCTAGGTGCAATGCAGCAACGTCTTTTGGTTCTAGACGATATAAATCTAGATGATAAAGCGGCAAACGTCCTTCCGTATACTCGTTAATTAAAGTAAAAGTAGGGCTAACAATTGGTTCAGTGATTCCTAATCCTTTACCAATTCCTTGAACTAAAGTTGTTTTGCCAGTGCCTAGATCGCCGTGTAACAAAATAACACTTCCAGCACTTAAAAATCGTCCTAATAATACACCTAAATACATCGTAGCATTTGTATCTATAAGTATGCAATTAAAAGTATTAATAGTCATAATTTAATGTGTACTTTGTTAGACATTACAAACTTCGATTATTTATGTTTAATTGTTGCTTAGAATATGCAAGTTAAAGATTTAAGTTATTTTATTATTTAAACAACCGAATAATTACTCACTGGTAAATATTAGTAAAAATAATACATTCCGTAAATTTGACGAGGCTGACTCAACAAGCTTTATGTAGAAATGGTGTAACCAATTTAGCATAAGGACTTGTGGGGGTATGCCAAACCAAGATTGATTAATGGTAGGTTCACTTGCTGTTGGCTTAGGTGTAGCAGCTTCAGTAGGAGGAACGAGTGGTGCATTATTGGGAAGTACCACAGGGGCTGTTGGCGCTACTATTTCTAGTAAGAAACTACTCAGCAGTAACCAATAATATAAAGCAGAGTTAGAAAGATGAAAAGCCGAACTACAAGTTCTTATAGTAAGAGTTAATGAACTACGAAAAGCGCAATCAGAATTAGCTAAAGTTGAAGGACAATTTGTTCAAAGACGAGAAGAATTACACCAGGCTGAACAAAAACTTATATCTCTCAAACGAGACAAAAAAGATTTAGAGTGTAGAGTTGCTGCTATTATGCAACAAAACACTCAACTCATGGAGCAGGAAAAGCTAAAATCTCGAATTGAACAATTTAGATTAGAGAAAAACACTTTAGAAGGTCAAATTAGCGCTTTAACATCTCAACTAGAAAGATTAGAAATAGAAAAGCGATCACCTCATCGTTTACACGTCAAGAAAACAAATACTGCGTCAACATCGCTGGTTGATTTAGTTCAAGCGGTACAAGTAGTAGCAACGCAAACTTGTAGGCGATCGCTACCACTCATTCATCTATGTTTGTGGTATGGCCATAGTCAACAGAGTTAGGATATTATAGAAGCTCATATTGACTTCCCTAGGGAAGTTTAACTCTGACCTCTGACTCCTACTATATTACAAGTTTGATGCTTCAGTGCATACCTTAGATTATATAGCAGTCTCGTTGGGGTAGCTAGGACATCGAAGGTATGAATAACCATTACCCTAACTCATTTTCAACCGTGACCTCTGCTATAAAATACATTTTATTAGTAAACTATTAGACTACCTGTTAAGTAGACCATTTAATAATTTTAAATCAGAATACAAGCGAAATGCTTTATCTTCTCACATTTCGGCCTACAGAACATTTTCAAAGTGATAGAATTATGTCTCAGTTTGTGAGTCGAGAAAAATCACTTAATCAGTTTTTCCAAGAAATGCTTGAAGGGAATTCTACAGAAGATGGTATAGAAAAACTTGTGCGAGCTAGTTAAACTTTACACATGAGCGCGACCATACCAGCGTAATAATACCTGAGCTAATGCTTGAGGGTTATGCCGCACTAGTCCTGTTTCTTCGTCTTCATCCATCACGTTGGCTAAAACGATCCGCCGTCCTAAGCGGGCGACAACATCACGATCTAGAAATACAGGATGAGAATTTTCTTGTGCATAGCGCCTCAGGCTTTTTTCTGAGGGAGTGCGTCGATGAACAAGGACAGCACTAAATAATTTTTGTCCGCACGCAGCATCGATCGCGCGAATATGATCCGAGACAGTGTAACCTTGTGTTTCGCCTGGTTGCGTCATGACATTACAAACGTAGATACAAGGAATCGGCGGTGTTTTGCCTCCTTTACAGCGGGCAGCGATCGCCGCCGCAATTTCTGGGACTAATAAATTAGGAATGACGCTTGTATAAAGACTTCCAGGACCGATGATAATGTAGTCAGCTTCGTTAATCGCTTGCAGTGCTTTGGGTAAGGCTGGGGGTTCGGCGGGAGTACAGCCGATTTTAAGGATACAGCCGCCTGCTTTAGTAATATTAGATTCACCTTCAATGCGACGACCATCGGCTAATTCTGCCCATAAACGGACATCACTCAGCGTTGCGGGAAAAACTTGTCCGCGAATTGCAAGAACTTGGGAACTTGCGGCGATCGCTCGTTCTAAATCACCAGTAATTTCACTCATCGCGGTGAGGAATAAATTGCCAAAACTATGACCAACTAAACCATCACCAGCTTGAAATCGATATTGAAAGAGTTCGGTTAACAGTTTTTCCTCAGAAGCGAGGGCGGCTAAACAGTTACGAATATCGCCTGGGGGGAGAACACCAATTTCACGCCGCAGCCGTCCTGAAGACCCGCCATCATCCGCTACAGTGACGATTGCAGTAATATTTGCGCTATACGCCTTGAGTCCGCGCAGTAAGGTTGATAAACCTGTCCCGCCACCAATTGCGACAATTTTAGGTCCGCGATGCAAGCGACGATGTGTTAATAGTACGTCGATGAGTTCTTCCTCACCGCCTTCTGGTCGTAACACCTCGGTAATCGAACCTACTGTGCGAGTTTGTCCCCAGAAGATTAATAATGCGCCAAGTAGCAGTACCAAAGGACCGCTAACATAATTAGGAACAACGTTTGCGATCGTACCGACAATGTCCTGTATTAATTGCAATGCATAAAAAATAGGCGTCAGTTTAACCCAAATTGCTAAACCTAAGCCAACTAACACTACTCCACCAGCACTTAACAGTAACCAGCGTTTGACAAATAACCCAGGCGCTAACCACTTGAACCACTGACCAACTCGATGGGGGGCGCGATGGAGCGATTCCTGCTTGATGTTTCGTAAAGATTTTTTAAAACGAACAAATGGCATATGCAACTCTTCAGCAGGGAGATACCAAGATGTATACCAAACCCTTGTGAATTTAGTAGGTGAGCTAACTTTGTCAAGTAGCTTGACTAAGTGAGGATACTCCCATGTGGGGGTGGCGCGATCGCCGACTTCGCCGCCCCCCATTGAGAGAAGTCTCCGATGCATTTATAGCTTTAATGGCGATGGGAGAACGCATAATTTTATGTATTTTCATGTAATATCGATGGAATTCACCGTATTTGACTAGGACTTTGTGATTAAAGTTGCATCTACTTTTACACAAGTTGGGTACTAGGTGTTAGTGACAACCTGGCGATCAGGAAAATGATATGGAAAAGCGAATTTTGGGAATAGATCCTGGTCTAGCTATTTTGGGATTCGGTACAATTAGTGCAACACAGCGAGATAGAAGTTCTTCTGGGGCGCTTTCTTCTCATGCTGCCAATGCAGAAGTCATTACTAAACCAGAATTAACGTTACTTGATTTTGGTGTGATTCAAACTTCAGCCGGCGTCGAGATGGGAAAGCGGCTGTGTACGATTTACGAAGACTTAAATATCTTGCTCGAACAGTCGCAACCTGATTTAGTTGCGATTGAAAAGCTCTTTTTCTACAAGATGGGAAATACAATTACTGTAGCTCAGGCGCGTGGTGTGATTATGCTAGTGTTGGCACAGCACGATATCCCGTTTGTCGAGTTTACACCAGCCCAAATTAAACAAGCACTCACCGGTTGGGGTAATGCCAAGAAGTATGAAGTCCAACAAGCTGTCGCGCAAGAATTAGATTTAGATTATATTCCGCGCCCTGATGACGCCGCAGATGCGCTTGCTGTCGCGTTAACGGCGTGGTATAATGAGCAAGGATCAGAGGTCTAGGCTCAGGGTTAAAACAGAGTATTCCATCCCAGGGTTCATACTATGTTGGCTTTACAGTTGTCAAATATCGGTGAGCAGAGTGAGTAGGTATTTTTATTGATTACTTATTACCTATTAACGCCAGTTGTCTCAACGGAGGACACCTCCGCACGGCACTTTCGCGCAGAATTGGTACAGCATAACCAACACAACCGACCAAGAACATACATCCCATACCGCACACAGTACATATAGAAACGCTATTCCAGAACCTGCACTTGTACTGAAGATTGTTCCTAAGTAACGTGCGACCAAGTGTGGCGATTGCATCGTTGGTTCAAATATTTTATCTGCCAAGGAAGCTGCACAGCGTTAATGTTGTTGCTTGTTGTGTTTGCTGCCACACCCAAATTTCAATCGCAAAGCCCTTCATACTGCTGCCAATCGTTGAGACAAGTTGACCTAGCCAAATGATGATAAAAATACGTACGTTATACTCAAGTAGTAAGTAGCAAGGGGTGAGTGATTAATGACTAGTGACTAGAGAACATTATGTATTATTTCTCATCTACTCTCTCTGCCCTTCTGCTTCCTTTTTGGTAAGATAGAACCGTGTTTTGAGGGTTGCATTTATGTCTCAATCTGCTACCCCAGAGTCTTTGTTGGCAGATGATGATATCGCAGATATTAAATTTCCTCCTAGTGATTTGTTAAGTGATGAACCGCCTTTGGAAACTGCCTTTCATCGCGATCAAATTGACTTATTAATCCGTTTATTGAAATGGTGGTGGCGCGAGCGGGAAGACTTTTATGTTTCTGGCAACCTGACGATTTACTATAACGAACGGCAACTCAAATCGCGTGACTTCCGAGGACTTGACTTTTTTGTCGTGCTAGGTACGCAAAAGAAAGATCGTAAAAGTTGGGTAGTATGGCATGAAGAGGGTAAATATCCTAATGTCATTGCCGAAATTTTGTCGGATGCTAGCTGTTGCGGAAATGCTTCTATTAATATTTTGTGCAGCATCTTCACGACCGAGCACTTGGGCAATTCCTGTGATATCGTTTGTCCAGTGTTGTTTTTCACCTTTGGTATCGTCAAAAAGAAGCGTTGGAGCAATTTTTGTAAGTAAATGGTATTCGTCTTGATGCAACCAACGTTCTCCGATAATGACATCAGGTTTGAGTTGCACCAAAGCTTCTAAAGATGGGTTTTGGCGATCGCCTAAATTTACTGGTTGTGTTGTAATACGATTTCCTAAATGAGGAATTTGTGTTGCTGGGTTGTCAAAACGCGGTAAATTCAATCGCACTGTCTCAGCATACGCCGCAGGTTGCACGCCTAAAGCCAAAATACTATCTAAAATATGCGGAATCAGCGCCGCAACTTTTGCTACTGTGTCACTGCTAGGAGTAACACTAAGAACAAACTGTGGTGAAATGCTAACCTCGACTCCTGGCGGTGCATCTAAACCGGTGATCGCTACTCGTACCAAATTCCCGACACGAGTTACACTCACAAACACAATTTCTTCTGTTGGGTTAGCTTGCTGAAACTCACCGCCATCAGGTAACGCTAAACTTGCATTAAATAAATCTATGCGCATAAATCGTAGATGCCCTCCGACTGAAGTTGGGGCTACTTAAACTGAGTGTGCCTTCGGACACTAAGGCAAAAATTTTATTAGTTATACCAAGATCAGCTAAGTATTCCGGTGCGGTATACTTGCGGACTAATGCCAAATCGTTGCTTGAAGGTGATCGCAAAGCGTCTAGAGTTGGTGTAACCTACTTTTTGTCCTATTCTTTAACACTAAGTTAAATTGTATTCAAGAAGCGATCGCGCTTGTTCCATACGGTAACTATGCAAATATCCAAACGCAGTGGTGCCAAAACAGTAGCGAAAACTAAGTTGAAGTTTGTAGTCATTCAAACCAACTTTTCGTGCTAAATCAATGAGTGAAGGTGGATTGTCTGCATTGCATAGGAGAATATCTTCTTGTTTTAAGCACTTGGAATCAGATTTAGAATTATCTGCAATCGCTTGCTTTAGTTTTAAGGCAACAAGTTCTAAAACTTTGCTTTCGAGATATATTGCCCTTGTTAATCCTTGATAAGGAAAATTAAAAATTTGATGCAATAGCAACTTGCATTGTGGGTGTGGTTGTATGAATTTAAAAGTAATTTTGTTGCTGGGCGATCGCCCGACTCATTGTAGCCGAATGTTCAGCTAAATCGGCAATAATTGATTTATAAAGAGGTTGCTCAATGTGAATATCAAGCTTCAACATATGCTGTTCTGCTTGCCATTTTACAAAGCCGCCGCTACTCCAGCCCACCTACAAAAAGTTTTGTCCGCTATCAACTTGCTCATTTGTATTGTTACCGCAAATCATGAAACTAAACTCTGAGGTGTAGGACTCGTCTGCATGAGGTATTCGCGTATCTACAACAAGCTCGTCTTGTAGCGTATAGTTATCAATTAAAAGATTCAATCCAGGACGCAAGTTGATACCCTTGGCTTTGTCCTGACGGGTTGTACAGCGGAATGTCATAAGTTTGTGCTGATCTATCCTGCTGCTGGCTGAGGAATTTTGGAACGGAAAGGATCAATGTCATAGCTGTTTTTAATGATAAATCATATCATTAAACTTAAGCAAATAATGGGTAATCAGTTGCCCAATTACCCAGTACCCATTACTTGTTACCAACTACCCATCACTTTTTCCAAAACTTGCAACGCTGTATCGATCTCTTGTACTGAGACAATTAATGGTGGCACAAAGCGGATAACTTTTGGTCCTGCGGGGACGAGTAGCAACCCTTCGGCGATCGCTGCTTTGACAACATCAGCAGCAGTCAATGGACTATCAGCTTTTAATTCCATACCATTAATCAAACCCCAGCCGCGTACCTCGGTGATCTGTTTGGGATATTTAGCAGCGATCGCGTGTAAACCTTCGCGGAGTTGTTCGCCGCGTTGCTGAACGTTTTCTAAGATATTTTCGCGTTCTAGCGTTTCGCAGACACTAAGCGCGGTAGCACACGCAAACGGATTGCCACCAAACGTACTCGCATGATCTCCAGGTTGGAATACGTTGCAGAATGCTTTACACATCACTGCACCGATTGGGATACCACCACCCAAACCTTTTGCCGAAGTGAAAATATCGGGTTCAATTCCTAAGTGTTCATATCCCCAGTATTTACCGCTGCGTCCCATCCCGACTTGGACTTCATCAAGGATTAATAATATCCCAGTTTCATCGCACATCCGCCGAATTTCTTGAAAATAAGCTTTGTCGCCAGGACGCACGCCACCTTCACCTTGCAACGGTTCCAAGAGAATTGCGGTTACTGCGCGATCTCCTTCATCAAGTTCAGAAATTGCGGCGGCGATCGCCTTGATATCGTTATATGGTACGTAATGAAAACCAGGGACAAGCGGGCTAAAGTCTTTTTGATACTTTGGTTGTCCTGTCGCGGTAATCGTTGCGAGTGTGCGCCCGTGAAAACTCGCGTGTGCAGTTAAAACAATCGGCTGATCGATTTTTAATACTTGATGTGCGTATTTCCGTGCTAATTTAATTGCACCCTCATTGGCTTCAGCGCCCGAATTGCAGAAAAAGACGCGATCAGCACACGAATGCTCAATCAGCCACTTGGCAAGTTTTGCTTGTTCGGGAATGTAGTACAAGTTAGAAACATGATGCAGCTTTTGAATTTGCTGTGTCACCGTTTCTACCATTGCAGGGTGTGCGTGTCCTAGAGTACAAGTTGCAATTCCTGCAACAAAATCAAGATACTCTTTACCTTGTGTATCCCAAACTCGACAGCCCGATCCGCGCTCTAAAGCTAAGGGAAACCGCCCGTAAGTTGTCATCACGCTCTGATCGAAGTCAGTAGGATCGTAAGGGCTAGCTAAAACGGCTCCTGCTTCGGCTGGTATTGCTGGGTCTTGAATAAGCGTTTCTATACTCACTCGTTACTCCTCAAATTTATTTATTATTTGCCAGCTTAATCAAATTCTGCAAAATCTTTTGTCACATCTGAATCAGATTGTAAAGGCGCGAGTGGCTTCTTGTGCAGAAGAAAAGAGGAGTGTGGGAAGTGTGGGAAGAAGTATATTGTAATGTCCTCTAGCTACTAGCCCCTCACTGCTCACCCCTTTTCGGTGATAGTATTTATCGGTAATAAAAGCTTTGTGGTTTTGCTTGACTACCAATTATCTACCAGTTCAGGATGTGCAGCCTTCAGGAAGTGTTGCTGAGTTAGTCATTGGGCTAATTATTCTGTTATTAGTCGCAACTGGTGTTGCTTTATTATCGCGTCGATTGCGAGTTTCTTATGTCACTGGCTTAGTTTTAGCCGGACTTGTATTCACTGAAACTCTACCGCGCCAGTTTGGGTTAGATCCGGCGTTAGTTTTAAATCTTTTCTTGCCAATTCTCATCTTTGAGGCTGGTATCAATACTGATATTAGCCGTTTGAGGAGTACATTTAAGGCGATCGCACTTTTGGCAGGTCCAGGGGCGATGATTTCAGCAGCAATCATTGCGATTTTACTGAAATTTGGTCTGGGATTAACCTGGATACCCGCTTTACTTGCGGGAGTCATGCTAGCAAATACAGATACCGTCTCGGTTTTAGCTGTATTTAAGGAAATTCCCGTACCTTCGCGTTTGTCTACGATTGTGGAAGGAGAAACGCTGTTCAACGATGCGGTAGCACTGGTTTTATTCAACTTAATTTTAAATGCCTATTCGACTGGCTCGTTCACTGTTTTAGGAGGACTTCAGGAATTAGTTGTTGTTTCCGTGGGTGGTATTGTTGTCGGATTAATCTTAGGATACCTCAGCGTTGGTTTATTTAATCGTCTAGACGATCCACTCAGCAGTATTCTACTTACTGTGGCTGTAGCGTTAGGAACGTTTCAAGCGGGACAGTTTTTGAATGTATCGGGGGCGGTAGCTGTTGTCGTCGCTGGATTAATTTTTGGAAATGTTGGGCTGTCGCGGAGTATTTCGGCTTCTAGCCGCATCACTTTATTGAGTTTTTGGGAGTACGCAGGTTTTGGCGTCAACACATTTATTTTTCTGTTGATCGGTGTCGAAATTAACCTGAAAATTTTTTGGCAAACTTTACCTGGTGTACTTCTAGCAGTTTTAGCTTTTCAAGCTGGACGACTGCTAACGGTTTATCCGTTATTGGCAATTATCAAATGGTTTGATCGTCCAGTGCCGCTACGTTGGCAACACGTCTTGTTTTTTGGCAATGTTAAGGGATCGCTGTCAATGGCATTACCTTTAAGTTTACCGCTTGCCTTGGCTGAACGCGAACAATTGATTGCTTTAATATTTGGTGCTGTTTTTTTATCATTGGTAGTTCAAGCAACAAGCTTACCCTGGATCGTCAAACGGTTAAGAATTAAGCAGTTTTCTTCTTCATTGCAGCAAGTTGAGGAATTACAAGCTCAACTCATGACCGCAAAAGCTGCGCAAGATGAGTTAGAAACCTTGTTGAAGGGAGGAGTGTTACCTAAGGCAATTTATGAAGAACTCCGCGCAGCTTATCAAGTGCGCGTTGCTAGTGCAGAAAAAGCTTTACGCGATTTGTATAATCGTCGTCCCGATCAATTTGCGATTACTGGTAGCGATCATACTAAACTCGATGCCATTCGACGCCGCCTGCTACTAGCAGAAAAAGGAACGTTGAATGAAGCACTACGCAAGCGCATTCTTTCTGAGGAAGTTGCTCGATATCGGCTAAAAGCGATTGACGAACAGTTGTTACGGCTGGAAGATGATTGAGCAAGAGGTCGGAGGTCAGGGTTTTGTAGGCATAATTTGAATTTACAAGTAGTTTTAAGGGATTTGGAGATTTTCCCGCTCTCTTATGCTATTTCACTAAATAATCATTACAATTTAAGTTTTCCTAAACTC
This sequence comes from Chroogloeocystis siderophila 5.2 s.c.1, assembly GCF_001904655.1. NCBI lineage: Bacteria > Bacillati > Cyanobacteriota > Cyanophyceae > Chroococcidiopsidales > Chroococcidiopsidaceae > Chroogloeocystis > Chroogloeocystis siderophila. The sequence continues at coordinate 83,125 of NZ_MRCC01000001.1, forward strand.
CTCTGCTTTCTCTGCTGCCCATTTGTAGCAGCTTTAAAGTGAAATGGTATTACCCTAGCGTCCCCTGCTCTTTTTTAAGATAACGAGCAGGTATAGTTAGTTTGATTTTGAATAACTTTACCAGGACTAATAAAAGAAATTCCTTGCTGGAAGCCAGTTCCGATCGCTACTGTTTCGATTATTGGTTCAGAAACGTTTGTTTGCGCTACCCAATCGACAATAAAGTTTGCGCCTAAACCGCCACTGTTGTCAGATGTACTAATAAAAAAGTCGGTAGAAGCTAAAGCTGCAAGTTGAATCGGACGCTCTAAATATTGCCGAATTAACTGACCTTCCGAATTATAGTAGCGCACGCAGGTGATGATAATAGAGTCAGCTAAATCAGTATTACGAATACTCAGCGTCGTTGCTAAGTTGAAAATTCGTCTTTGATCCTCATAATATATGTACGGATAAACTGGGATATACAGCGTTTGACCAGTTGCTATTTGAGAATTTTCGTCTAAAGTGACTTGTTGCGGTTGAGTAGCTGGTGCTGGTTCGCCTTGTCGTTGGGATGTCATTGTGGGTGAGGTACACGCACTCAGAACAACAATAGCGGCGAATGCCAACCAATGAAATATCGCCTGAGACATCGCTAGCAGCCTTCTATGAAATCAATGACTTGATGTAAAGATCCTGGTTTGGTCACAATCAGTATCGTAGAACCTGGTTCGAGGACAGTACCTCCGTTAGGAATCTTCAAGTCTTCGTGCGGATGTGCTTGGTAGCCAATAATTAACGATCCTCCTGGAAAGCACGGATCTTGCGCTACTTCTGCAACTCTTCTTCCTGCAACATTACAGCGTTTGGGTATAGGAAGCTTTAAAACTTCGATTTGTCCTTGCTCAAAATGCATCATTGATTCAATTTGCGGATACTCAATGGCATTTACCATTGTGGAAACCGCAAGATCGACGGTACTGATAATATGATGCGCTCCCACAAGACGCAGTGGTTCGGCAAAATCACGATGGCGCATCCGTGTCAAAATGTGGGGAACGCCGTAATGTTTAGCAAGCGTTACCATCGCTAAATTCAATGCATCGTGTCTTAAAACAGCGGCTACCGAATCGGCTTTACGAATTCCGGCTTCTAGTAAAACTTCGGTACTTACCGCGCTACCTTCAAACGCCATCACTCCTACTTGTTCGCGCGCATAACGACAAGCTGTCGGGTCGATATCAATTACCGCGACAGTATGCCCTAATTCAATAAGTCTTTGTGCCAAACTCAGGCCAACAAGTCCAGCGCCGCCAATGAGTACATACATTACTCTTGATTTAGTTTAAGCTTTCAGTTTTACTTTACTGTATTCGTCAAGTTGAGCCATCAATATCGTATTGTGTCTTGGTCAAAATCGCTATACTAATACCGTTTCCCAGCAAGATGTGGGCGAACGCATCGATTCGCTAAAAACATCTTATATGGATGCGAGTGCGAAGATATTCGCCGCTAGATAAACAAAGTCCACAAGAAGTGGATTTCGGTTTTTCAGTCCAAATTCAGTCCAAAATAGTATACGGCTCGACGTAGTGAGTGCAGGTAATGTGTTTAGTTCGCAAGCAGAATTTGAGCAGAAATATCGACGTATTCGCCGAGAACTCACCTTATCTGTCATTGGGCTTGGGGTTGTTCTTTTAGTTGGTACTCTCTGGTACTGGTTAGTTGAAGGTTGGTCGTGGATAGATGCCGCGTACATGACGGTGATTACGCTAGCGACTGTTGGTTACAGCGAAACTCGTCCATTAGGCGATCGCGGTCGCTTGTTTACTGTAACTCTGATTATCATGGGAGTAATCAGTATCGGTTACATTGTTAATCGATTTACCGATGCTTTAGTTCAGGGCTATTTTCAAATTGGTTTTCAACTTCGGCAACAACGACTATTGATAGACTCTTTATCGGATCACTATATTATCTGTGGCTTTGGACGTACTGGTCGGCAAATTGCTCTAGAGTTTGCGACTGAGGCGATTCCTTTTGTGACGGTTGACTCTGATCCTGAATCGGTGCAAGCCGCGCAGCAACTCGGTTATACAGTCGTTGAAGGCGATGCCACGCTCGATGAAGTTTTATTAAAGGTAGGTGTCGATCGCGCTACGTGTTTAGTGGCTGCTCTTCCTTCTGATGCTGAAAACCTTTATACAGTTCTTTCCGCAAAAGCACTGAACCCACAAATTCGTGCGATTGCCCGAGCAAGTACGCAAGAGGCACTCCAAAAACTGCAACGTGCTGGAGCAGATGCGGTTGTTTCTCCGTATATTACAGGTGGTAGACGCATGGCAGCTGCCGCCTTAAGACCGCAAGTAATGGATTTTGTCGATGGCATTCTCACAGGTGCAGGTCGCGAATTATACATGGAAGAGGTGCGACTTGACGCGGATACTTGTCCTTGCATTGGTCAAAATTTAGGCGCAGCCCGATTGCGATCGCAAACAGGTGCACTAGTTCTCGCGATCCGCCGCAGCGATGGTACTTTAATCGGTGGTCCTACCGCCGATACGCAGTTAATGGCAGGAGATTTATTAATTTGTATGGGTACAGCCGAACAACTACGACGCCTCAACCAAATTCTAGGACCAATTAATTCTAAACTTCCCCGCCCGCCTAAGCATAATTAATATTTTTTGCCTTTATGGGTTAATTTTGTAGTGATTTTTTCATTAAATACGTTTGATATCATCTTCGCTTAAGTAACCTTTCTTGGTGGTTAGTTACTAGTTACTAGCCACCATTTTTATCATCACTCATCAACCAGATTTAAATATGACTTATCCTATTTCCGTCTTTTGGCAGTAAGTAGCGGCTGCTAACCGTAGTAGATTAAGTATTGTTACAATTTTGCTAATTCATTTTCACGCTTACTCAAAAGTTATTGATTAAAAATGGAAAAAGCTGCTACAGATTGGTGGGCGGAGATAACGACAATTTCACCGCGCTGTGTTTATTATTTTGGACCATTTGAAACGATTAACGAAGCTAAAGCAGCTTATTCAGGATATGTGAAAGATCTTGATGGCGAGGGCGCAAAAGGAATTATTGTTGTCATTCAACGCTGTCAGCCTAAAGAACTCACAATCTGCGAAGATGAAGGTATATAAGAACTTTATAACCAAGGTTGGCGATCGCCCGTTAACACTCCGCTAAAATTTATTCCATTTAATCGTAAATAAGCAATGCGATCCGAACCGTGAAGAAGCATCGGTAAACGAGGCTCTTTCAACGCTCCGTAGTGCAATAGTGTGAGTTTTAGAGTAGTCTCTACAACATTTTCAATTGATGTTTGATGTCCTTGCGGATGTATTCTCAAACGTAACGGACGAGCTAAGCCTACACTAAGATGGACTCTTGTGGTAACAACAATTGCTTCGCGGGATGATATTCTTAGTGCTAACCCTTGCGTCGGTGCCGAGATTGTTTGATTAATTTTACTAAAGTTGTACAACCGAGGATTTCCAGACTTAAGACAGTCTACTAAGATAAAGTTTGCACCGATCGCCTTAGCCCACTCAACTAAATTATGAACTTCTTGACCGCGAAATGATCCATCGCGGTAAATCAAAACAGTTTTATTCCTTAGTTCAGCTACCGGAAGTAAACTTTCTAAAATTCGTCGTGGAATTTCTTCACCTTCAATTAAAGCGTCTTCTAATTGGTAGCGAATAAATTCACCTTGTCTGCCATAAAGACGAATACTAGCAGCACAAGCATTCAACGTTCCTGGTAATTTTGCTTTAGCAACCCTCGAGACATCCAACCCGATAATATAGTCTGCAATTTCTAAGGGTTGGGCTAAAACAAAAGGTAAATTGCCTAATTTGCCGAGAATTCCTGGAATAACAGAGTTTAGTATATTTCTTGAATCCACACTTTCTAAAGTATCTGCGTAAATGACTTGACTAGCAATTCCACGTCGCAATTATTGCGAGTATATTTGATAGTAAAGACTGCCGCTTTCGTCACAATCAGCAGTGCGATCGCTTGTAGGTAGAAACACTAAAACAATATTCGGTGGAACTACAATAAGTTCGTTGACAGTTTGTTCAACTTCTGCTCTTAAACTAGCACCTGCCAAGTTTTGAAGTTCTAAAGCTTTTTTATTAACAATGTCACTAGCAAATTTATATTGTTTGAGACGTTTTCTAGTTTCCTCTAAAAAAGAATTTACTCTTAAATCACACAGCTTCAGTGCTGCAATTCTAATACTTCTTGATTCATCGCTATATTCATTATGTCGGCGATAAACACCACCTGTAGATAATCCTTGAAGAATTTTACCTCTCACTCCTACAAATCCGTTACCAAAAAGTAAGGGAGTTTCTTTGATAGGCGTTGCTGGTTGCCAAAATAAATTGGGATAATCTCTACTATTAATACTAAGCTCAAACCTAAAACCATAAGCAATTAAAGTATGTTGAGCAATTTGCTTGCAGGATTTTAATAAGTCTTGTCGCTCTTGGTTAGAAACTTTCGTTTTTTTAGTAACTCTCCATAATCAACTTGAAATTGCTCTGCTGTTTCAACCGTGACGCAGGGACGTAGCGCAGCTAATGGATAGCGAAATTGCTGTTTGTTTTTACCAAATTGCACTGTAACCACAGGTTGATCCGCTGATGCTTCTTCTAGCTTTCGTTTACTAACTGAACCCTGAGCTAATGCTAATAGTTCTTCTCGTTGTTCTCCGAGAGTTCCAGTAATACCTATAATATTACAAGTATTACCATGCTCGATTTCTTGAACTTTAAGCCCAACTAAAGTTCGTTCGGGTTTGTCTCGATAAGGATGATTGTTAAAGAAATCTGCTAAATCACATTTAGGCATAATACTACTACGAATCGTTAAGCTTATCGCTGGTAGTGTTACTAATAGCCATTCAACTGTTTCTGCCCAAAATTCTACTTCTCGAAGAACTTCTACTAAATTTTTCGATAATACAGGAGTAAAAGAAAAAGGACGATTTATTTTTAATATTTGTACAGCAAGCTGTGCCAGAACGAACGGCGTTGGTGATGGCTGACGTACCCACTGAATTGAATAGTAGCGATCGCCAATATCATTATGCAACTCATCTTGAATCTTTGCTAGTGCGTTTCGCCACTCATTTTGGTTAGGTAGTTTTTGTTGAATTGTTCCAACTACCCAAAAATATCCTTCTTGCCATACAGTAACAACTTTGGGAAATTTTAAACTAAAACGAAAAGCAAATCTATTGCCTAATTCGCGCTCTATTTCTGGTATTAATCGAAAACACATCAAGTTATGATTCGATATACTTAGCGGTAAAATTTCACTTAAAAATCTTTCAGTCTCTGAAACAGTAGTTGTCATGCAGTAACCTCAATCTTAGAAAAATCGCAAATTGATTTAAATTGACAATATTGACACTGAATACCAGGATTTGGTGGAAAAGTTTGATTAAAAGCTTCGACATTTCTCCGATATCGCTGGAGTTCATTCTGATGTTTCTTAGCAATTTGTGCAATCTCGGTTTGAACTGCTTTTAATTGAGACACTGTTGCTGAAATTGGCTTTGACCATCTACCAGTTTCCAAGTTGTAAAATGAAGCAATCGCAGGGCGGTTTGGATACAGATAACTAACTGCTAACAGATAAACAATTCCTTGTCGAGGATCTACGTCTGTTTTACCTGTTTTAAAATCTAAAATGTGTAAGATACCATCTTCTGTGAAGATACAATCAATTGCTGCATATGTTGAATTTGAATTGGTTGGGGGAATCCTTCATCACCGCGTGTGAGATGAATGATATGTTTATCCCCGAGAATGGGATTTTCTTGATATTTTCTCAGAATCAAGTGTACGCGTTCTTGCACTTCCTCTTTTTCTTGACTCAACTGCAAAGTTTCTGCGATTGTTTGCACTGCATTGCTGCAATTCAACATTGAATGGTCTTGATGAAACTCGTATACTCCTCTTTGTGCTAAATGACCAATTCGCTGGGGAATGTTATCTTGCTTTAAGATTTCTGCGATCGCCGTTTCTCTACCACGCGTTTTCGTGAAACCTCGTTTCATGTCGCAATGCCGTCGTTCTTGTCCAATAGCTGGTGCAAATAGTGACCACAAGTTGTAACTGGCGAAGGGAAGCCACGTCATGTGTTGTTAAGAGTTATATTGGTTTTTTCTTCGACGCCACAAATCATAACTCAGGCTTGATTTTTTCGTCAGCTAATGTCGCCGAGGCAACCTCCGCGCCCGCTATCATGTCAACATTAAAGAAGAGTTAATTTTTTAGCTGAGCGTATTCCGCAGCATGATGAAGATTTTTTCAAACAAAATTATCAAGCATTGTTTGCTTTGTTTCGACGAAGAGGAAAAGCATTGAGTTTGATTCAACCGTATCGCTTCATTCCCGAAGCCGAATTGGATTACTAGTCCTCCAGGTTCGTGGCAAGTTTACACAAGTACAGTAGCACCCAGTAAACGCTAGTAAGCTTTTGAAGTAAACAATGTCAACAGCTAAGCGACGATCTTGCTTTTTATGGAGGTAAGCGGACTCGAACCGCTGACATCCTGCTTGCAAAGCAGGCGCTCTACCAACTGAGCTATACCCCCGATTTGAGAAGTGGCTTGTTTTACTCGCCTTTGTTATCTTAACCTATAGGTTCAAATTAAATCAAGTACTTTGTTGAGCAAATTTCAACAATTGTCAGAACAATGACCCAAATTGTTGCAACGTTCTATAAGTTTGTCAATTTGCCAGACGCGGCAGAAATACAAGAACCGCTGCTGTCTTACTGCTTAGCGCACAACGTCAAAGGAACAATTCTGCTTGCACCGGAAGGAATTAACGGTACAATTGCTGCTACACGCGATCGCATTAATGCAGTTTTAGCGTTTCTTTGCGCCGATCCTCGTTTTGCTGATTTAGAGCATAAAGAATCTACCGCAGATGCGCCACCCTTTGAGCGCATGAAAGTACGTCTTAAAAAAGAAATCGTGACGCTGGGAGTGCCAGAAGTCAATCCCAATCAAAAAGTAGGAATTTATGTATCGCCGCACGAATGGAATGCTTTAATTAGCGATCCTGAAGTGACTGTGATTGATACCCGCAACGCTTATGAAGTAAATATCGGAACTTTTCAACGCGCGCAAAACCCGCAAACGCGATCATTTCGCCAATTTCCTGAATACGTTCATCAAAACCTCGATCCAAGCCAGCATAAAAAAGTTGCGATGTTTTGTACAGGCGGAATTCGCTGCGAAAAAGCTTCGTCGTTTTTATTGTCCCAAGGTTTCACTGAAGTTTATCACCTCAAGGGTGGCATTTTAAAATATTTAGAAGAAGTTCCTGCGGAAGATAGCTTGTGGGAAGGCGAGTGTTTTGTCTTTGACGAACGAGTTGCAGTCGTTCACGCTTTAGAAAGCGGCTCGTATGACATGTGTCGTAGTTGTGGACATCCAATTTCTGAAGCGGATAAAACATCGCCACAGTACGAAGAAGGCGTTTCTTGTCCCCATTGTTTTGCAGATCTGACTGAGGAAAAACGCAAACGTCAGCAAGAAAAACAAAAACAAATCGAGTTAGCTAAAAATAGAACTCATGTCATCTCCTCTGATAGAAGTGCCTAGTAGACCTCCTGCGTGAATGCGATCTCGTATAAATTCGATAGCCAAATAAAAGAAAGTCAACCACCGTGTACTACGGGTAAGGCGTGCCTTACCCTCTCAAAAATCTTGTTTCAGTGTACCTTCGTACACTTTGCTTGGATAGCCCTGAAGAAAGTCGGAGGGCGTCTGTGATTCATGCAGGAATTCTAGTGATGAGTGGCTAGTTGTAATAGCAAATTAAGTTAGCATACGTGTCGAACTCTAAAAACCTTGACTACTAAGTTTTCTGTTCCTGAAAGGGTTGTTATTACAGTTAGTTACTCGTCACTAGTCACTAACTACTTGATCATAATTTTACTTCAATTGAAAACAATGTCAGGGCGTTTCCAAGCTAATGTCAACCCATCACCAATTGGAACCAAGCTGATGGCGACGCGCGCATCTTGATACAGTTTTTGATTGAAAGCGCGGATTTTATTGGTTCGATTATCCTGCACTTGGGGATCGGCGACTCTTCCTGACCACAGTACATTATCAACCGCAATTAAGCCACCAGGGCGAATGAGTTGTAATGCAAGCTCGTAGTAAGTATCGTAGTTGCTTTTGTCAGCATCAATCAAGGCAAAATCAAAAGTATTTGCGCCATCTGTTGCGAGTAGTTGTTTGAGGGTATCCTCAGCAGGCGCTATATGCAACTCAATCTTATTAGCAACACCAGCTTGGTTCCACCAATGACGCGCGATCTTCGTATATTCTTCGCTAACATCACACGCCACAACTTTACCTGTAGGCGGTAAGGCTAATGCTACAACAAGCGCACTATAGCCTGTAAACACGCCGATATCGAGGGTTTTTTGAGCTTGCATGAGTTGCACAAGTAATGCGATAAATTGCCCTTGTTCTGGTGCAATTTGCATATTACCCATTGGGTGTTTTGCGGTTTCCTGTCGCAGTTGCGTTAATACTTCTGCTTCGTTTAAAGAAACCGATCGCATATAGTTGTAAAGCTGTTCGTCAAGTTGCAGCGTTTGAACACCCATTTGGCTTTTGCTTAAAAGTAGGTAACAAAAAGGGGCTAGTAATTGGTAGCGATCGTTATATTCTACTAGCTCCTTATTTTGTGATTTTGACAATCCTGAATCTTAAATGAGTTTAATCGAGCTTGAGAGCGTTGACTGGTACTTCATCCCACGACTCGACTGTACGAATGCGTGCGATCCAACCGGCGGCTTTTTGCGTATCAGTTAAGTTACGTTCGTACGACACGTGACAATCGTTTGCTTGTTCCTCATTGGCGCAAGCAATACAAGCATGAATCATACCTGAAGGATCGATTTGCTCATTTACCCAGATTTTCATCAGATGGCTCCTCCACTTGGAAAATCAATGATTAAAACCTGCTAATTGTATAGCTTACTGCTTTGCAACGTGATAAATTATAAATTTTAAATTATGAATCGGCTGAACTCAAAAATCTGACATCTCAGTATTCGCGATTGATGCGATCGCCTCCCCAGTAACGCGACAAATGCGCCAGTCGGGTAAGATAGCTGCTCCCATACGACGATAAAATGAGATCGCTGGCTCATTCCAATCTAAAACACTCCACTCCAGTCGTCCACAATCGCGCTCTATAGCAAGTTGTGCTAGATATTTTATCAAAGCTTTCCCTATACCTTGGCGACGATACTCAGGAAGTACAAACAAGTCTTCCAGATAGATTCCAGGTTGTGTGAGAAAAGTTGAATAGTTGTGAAAGAACAACGCAAAACCCACAGCTTTTCCTTGAGTTTCAGCAATAATCGCTTCTACATACGGTTGAGGGTTAAACAAGTGTTGTCGTAACGCTTCTGCACTACCTGTTACCGCATGAGATAATTTTTCATACTCGGCGAGTGCTTGAATCAAAAAGAATAGTACTGATACATCATCTGGAGTAGCAGGACGCAACGTTATTTCAGAATTTATCACGTTTCAGCTTCTAAAGGTAAAAACCAAATTATTTAACACTACCCTATCTAAAAAAAAATAGAGCAGTTAATCAACTACTCTCAACTACTAACCATATTACTTCTTCTAGCCTAGTATAAACTAGCTAATCGCTAACTGCTTCTAGAACAACCATCCTTTTAGGCGTTTAGCAATTTGAGGACGACGTAACTTGCGCATAGCTTTACTTTGAATCTGGCGGACTCTTTCGCGGGAAAGATTAAATATACTGCCAACTTCTTCTAATGTACACGGTTCACTTGTAACCAAACCGTAGCGTAGCGAAATAACGTCTTTTTCTCTAGGAGTCAAAACATCTCCTAAAACATCCCAAATTTCCTGACGCATCATCGTTTCGCTCGTTTGTTGTTCTGGCGATTGGCTGTCTTCGTCTTCTAACAAATCTAGTAATTCAGTGTCTTCTTCTTTACCAACTCGGTGATTTAAAGAAAGTGATTTGCGTCGTAGTTGTAGCAGTTGACGCAAATGCTCTGCTGAAATTTCTAAAAATTGAGCAAGTTCTACTTCTGAAGGATTCCGTTGCAGTTGTTGTTTGAGTTCGCGTTGTGCTTTTTTGAGTTTGTTTAACTTTTCTACAATGTGAATTGGCAATCGAATTGTGCGAGCATCATTTGCGATCGCCCGTGTAATTGCTTGTCTAATCCACCAATAAGCATAAGTAGAAAATTTGTATCCTTTATCAGGATCGAATTTTTCTGCTGCACGGTTTAACCCCATTGCGCCTTCTTGAATTAAATCTAAAAAAGGTAAACCGCGATTTAAATAGCGCTTGGCAATTGAGACAACTAAACGCAGATTGGAGCGAATCATTTTCCGCTTTGCTACGCGTCCTTGATATAGTCGGTGTTCCAACTGACGCTCTGACATTCCTAACAAAGTTGCCGCTTCTGCTTTATTCGGCTGGCGATTTATTTCTGCTTGCAAGCGCTGTTGTATTTCTTCAAATTCAACGAGGAACTTGACTCGCCGTGCTAGTTCTACTTCTTCCTCTGGTTTAAGTAAAGGATAGCGCGCCATTTCTTTAAAGAAGGCACCTACAGCATCGTCGGATTTAGTTTTCTGATACCCTGAAGGTCTTGCCGTAGCTAGATCTTCGTCTTTGTCTTCTACTTCTAAATTCTGTTCTATTGGAGATAAATCTGATGCGACTTCTGCTAAATTCTCTGGAGATGGTTCTTCTAAATCAGCACTGTTAATGTCACTATCTGTTGCTGTTGTTAATAGGGAATCAATTGCGTTTAATTCAGCAATATTCATACTTTATATTAGGTTCAAGACTGATAAATGATTGACTTGCTAATATGATGAAAGGCAATTTTTGTGGACGAAGAAAAGATATCTACCATCTCGCATTTATGTCGAATTATTTTTGCCCATTAGTAATAGATTTTTCTCTTTCATCGCTTGTGCTGATTTTGACTTCTACTACATATTTTTTGACAGGGACAAAACTCCTCTACTTAGGTTAACAAATTTATTTAATTTTGTTGGGATTCTCTTGCGCTACTACGACTGAGTAACTTCTTTAGATTAAGTCTCAATTCATGAATACTTGAGGTTCACTTTATAAGAAAATTCGACTACTTTGATAAATATAAAGCTATGGCTAGCAAATAATTCTTGACATTTGCTAGAACGTATATACTTAAATTGCAAATCCTCAATAAATTTAAAGAGGAGCCAGTGGTGTTTTCTCTACCATGAAGCTACAATCTCACATTCTGCACTCATTTGTTGTCTACCAATAGGGAGAAAAGGCTTGGTAAAACACCTACGTTATAAGGCTGAGAAGTTGTATACTATCTAACACAAAAACTTTGCACAAGATTTTAGTATAGTAGACTACACTTGGGCGAAAACTCGCATCTTAGTGAATTGCTGTTAATTTACGTTAGAAGCACTACTAAGAAAAGATAGTAGATGTTATCACACAGTGATCGCTCTTTTAGCTTATCAGTAAAAAAGTTTTAATATATTTAAATTCAAGAGTACATTCTATGTATCTTCCTGGCTTGAAATCATCAATCGTCGCAGCAGAACCGAGAGTTCCCTTTCAACTTACCTCGCGTTGGATTGAAGTATTAGTAGATTGCCCAGGAGTGCAAGGTATTTATACTTATAAATTACCAGCAGAGTTAGACGTACAACCAGGAGACATTTTGAGTGTACCGTTTGGTACATCGCAAGTAGGAGCGATCGCGATTCGTTTATCACAACCACCAGCAGATTTAGCCCAAGACAAAATCAAAGAAGTCATAGATATCGTCAGTGCGGGCTTTTTTCCTAGTGGATATTGGCAATTACTCAATCGTATTGCTGAATATTACTACACGCCATTGATGCAAGTGATTCGAGTTGCTTTACCGCCAGGGTTATTAGGGCGATCGCAGCGGCGCATTCGGCTGATTGCAAAAGCAGATGCTGCGACTCAATTTTTAACTCCCGCAGCGCGACAAATCCTTGAACTGTTGCAAGCGCAAAATCAGGGAGATTATAGCTTTACCCACATCCAACGCCAAGTTAAAGGCGCGTATCGTGGAGTACGGGAATTGCTGCGATCGCACTTGGTAGAAAGTTACTTAGAACCGCCACGATTGTCTAAACCAAAGCGACAAAAAGCCGTTACGCTCGTAGGAACTGGATTAGAAAGTGATATCACTTCCCGCCAGCGCGAAATTTTAGAAGTTTTGCGACGTCGTGGTGGCGATATGTGGCTAAGTGAGTTGTTGCAGATTTGTAGTACGAGTTCCGCAACGCTCAAAACATTAGAGCAAAAAGGTTATATTGTTATTCAAGAGCGCGAGGTGTTACGCATCGCGTTCGATGTGATCGCACAAGATCAACCCAAAGCCTTAACATCAGCGCAGTCGCAAGCCTTAGAAACGATTACTCAGTTGGATGGCTACGCTCAAGTTTTGCTGCATGGAGTGACAGGATCGGGAAAAACCGAAGTTTATTTACAAGCGATCGCGCCATTGCTCAATCAAGGTAAATCCGCCTTAGTTCTCGTTCCCGAAATTGGGTTGACGCCACAATTAACAGATCGTTTCCGCGCGCGTTTTGGTAACAAAGTCTGTGTCTACCACAGCGCCTTATCCGATGGCGAACGTTATGACACCTGGCGACAAATGCTAACAGGCGAACCGCAAGTCGTGATTGGTACGCGTTCGGCAGTATTTGCACCTTTACCGCATTTAGGTTTAATCATCCTCGATGAAGAACATGATAGCAGCTTCAAACAAGACCAACCAATTCCTACCTATCATGCGCGTACCGTAGCCACTTGGCGCGCTGAACTCGAAAATTGTCCTCTCGTTTTAGGTTCCGCCACTCCTTCTTTAGAAACGTGGGTAGAAGTGAAAAGCGAGAACACGTTAAATACCCATTACCTCTCCCTTCCCGAACGCATCCAATCGCGCCCTCTTCCTCCTGTAGAAATAGTTGATATGCGCCAAGAGTTGCAGCAGGGAAATCGTTCAATTTTTAGCCGATCGCTACAAGGTGCTTTACAGCAGTTGCAAGAACGCGAACAGCAGGGAATTTTATTTATCCACCGTCGGGGACACAGTACGTTTGTTTCTTGTCGTAGTTGCGGATACGTCATTGAGTGTCCGCATTGCGATGTTTCGCTAGCGTATCACCAAACCGAGGAAAAAGCGCCAGAAATCTTGCGGTGTCATTACTGTAATTATGCACAGTCGCATCCGCGTCATTGTCCTGAATGTAGTTCGCCTTATTTAAAGTTTTTTGGTAGCGGAACACAGCGAGTCGCACAAGAGTTAACGCGACAGTTTCCGCAGTTACGAGTCATTCGGTTTGATAGTGATACAACTCGTACCAAAGGTTCACATCGCACGCTACTAACGCGGTTTGCAAACCGCGAAGCTGATTTGTTGGTGGGAACGCAAATGCTGACAAAAGGACTTGATTTACCACAAGTTACCTTAGTTGGCGTTGTCGCTGCGGATGGATTGTTGCATCTCGCCGATTATCGCGCCGCCGAACGTGCGTTTCAAACCTTGACACAAGTTGCAGGTCGTGCTGGGCGCGGCGAAGATCCAGGAAGAGTCATTTTACAAACGTATTCGCCTGAACATCCTGTGATTCAAGCAGTGCAACAACACGTCTACGAAGCTTTTACTGAAGCAGAATTGCAGCAACGCGCTGCACTCAATTATCCACCCTATGGAAGATTGATTTTGTTGCGATTAAGTAGCACTGATCCAGCTACGGTAGAAAGTACCGCCCAACAGATCGCAGCACAGTTAAACACTATCTCGAATTGTGAGATTTTAGGACCCGCACCAGCAAGTGTTTTACGAGTTTCTAATCGTTACCGTTGGCAAATTCTACTGAAGCTTGCATCGGAGATACAGCCCGAATTACCCGACTGGGAAGCTATGCGATCGCTGATTCCACCTTCGGTAAGTCTCACCATCGATGTCGATCCACTAAATTTTATGTAAACGAATGATTTTGGATTTACGCGCTACTACAGAACAGGATCGAAAAAACAGTCCTTTTGTATAGCAGTGGACACAACAACACAAAAATTTCAACTATGTAGCGCGGCTAGCGCGGCGATTGTATGAAAAAGAGGGTTTTATTATTGAGGGAATCCTACGCGAGTGTCTTAAAGCCTGGCGATCGCTTCGAGTCTTTAGTTTTAATGTCGATGCTACAAAGCGAGTACAAGACAAATTAAGTAAGATTATTTAAATCCTAGCGATTGCGCATAGCGCAGTATCCGAAGCGATCGCATCAAATAGTATCATCTAAAGTTGACGAGCGTTAGCAAGTAAATCGCAACTTGTTATGGCAATTGATGACTTAGAAACCTTTCAAGCTCAAGATCGCCAACAGTGGCGGGAATGGCTAGAGAAAAATCATTGTACTTCTCGCGGTATTTGGCTCATCTACTACAAAGTAAAAAGTGGTAAGCCAAGCGTTCAATATAGCGAAGCAGTAAAAGAAGCTTTATGCTTTGGTTGGATTGATAGTAAAGTGAGATCTTTAGATACTGAATCTTATATGCAGATCTTCACACCTCGAAAATCAAAAAGTGTGTGGTCAAAATTAAATAAGCAGTATATCGAAGAATTGATAGAACAAAATTTGATGACTGAGGCTGGTCTTAAAAAGATTGAAACTGCAAAACAAGATGGTTCATGGACTACGTTAGATGAGAGTGAAGCTTTGATAATTCCGGCAGATTTGCAGCAAGCATTAATAGCGAATGAAACTGCTAATCAATATTTTGTGGCATTTAGTAATACAATTAAAAAGAATATACTGTATTGGATTACTAGTGCTAAGCGTATAGAAACAAGATTGAAGCGCATCGAGCAAACTGTCAATTCAGCAGCACAAAACAAAAGTCCTCTAGCACGATAACTGTAGTAATTGTGTATTTGCTTGTTGCCTTAGTATCCGAAAATTCCCAAAATCTTGATTTTTTGCTCCTCAAGCTATATAAGTTAAGCGTAATTCAATTAACATTTAATACATCTCAATCCAAAATCCAAAATAGTATAAGCTATTAAGCTGAGGAAAATTTTGTGCTGATATATAGCAGTCCCAAATCATTTGTGAAAACCTCTCCTTATTTCTTGCCTCTGTGCTCTCTGCGTCTCTGTGGTTCGTTTCAAAAACATCTTTCAATTCAAATAGGATTGCTATAGTTTGTGATTCTCTATTTACTGGATCTTTTAGGTGTCGCTGTTTTCGCGGTAAGTGGAGCGCTAGCAGCAGGGCGTAAAAGCTTGGATTTGTTGGGTGTAGCAGCGATCGCCATTGTTACAGCAATTGGTGGAGGTACGCTACGCGATGTTTTGCTAGATAATCCAGTATTCTGGATTCAAAATCCCATTTATTTAGTAGTCATTCTATCCTCTGCCGCACTAACGCTTATCTACACTCGGTTTCGCCAACCACCGGCTAAAGCACTCTTAATCGCTGACGCACTGGGTTTAAGCTTTTTTGCAATTAGTGGCGCTCAAGGCGTGGAACAAGCAGATTTATCTCGCATTATTGTTGTCTTAATGGGAACAATTACAGGCGTTGCGGGAGGTGTTATACGCGATGTCCTATTAGCCGAAATTCCTCTGATTTTGCGACGCGGAAATCTCTACGCAACAGCAGCGATCGCTGGTATTATCATGTATCTAATTTTACAACAATTCGGCATTGTGCGAACAGTTGCGGCTTTACTAGGAATGGGAACAATTACAGCACTCAGGCTTGCTTCCATCGTTTGGGGATTATCGCTTCCTGTATTTAGTTTGCAAGATCGTCAGTAAACCTAGAAAAAGATTCACCGCACGAGTTACAAAAAGTGAACTTCCTGCATAAATGCGATCACAAATAAATTCTGTCTACCCTTGTAAAATTATTGATGTCTAAAGTGTGCAGAGGCACACTTTGTTTAAGTAGCTGCGACTTCAGTCGCAAGGCTTAAAACCGTCAAAGAGAAGTTCATATCAAGAAACACCTTCATAATATGGCGTGTAAACTTCGCCCATAATATACGTTGCATGAACTGCGCGATCGCCGCCTAGCACAATCAGTGCAAACACTTGTTCTGCAAGTTCTGCTAGTGAAGTTGGGGTTGTTGCAGGATTCCGCAGCGCCATTAACGGAGTTGCGCGCATATTGAGAACAACGAAGTCAGCTTCTTTACCGATATCAAAGTTACCAATTTTATCTTCTAAAGACAGCGCCTTTGCACCGCCCAGCGTTGCTAAAAAGAGTGCCTGAAAGGGCGATAGCTTCTGATTTTGAAGTTGAGCAACTTTATATGCTTCACTGGCAGTGTCTAAAAGCGAAAAACTCGTTCCCGCACCGACATCGGTTCCTAAACCTAGTTTTACAGGGTGTTCTCTACATTTAGCCTGTGTCAGCTTGAAAAGTCCACTTCCTAGAAACAAATTAGAGGTTGGGCAAAATGCGATCGCTGACTTGGCTTGCGATAATCTCTGAAATTCTGCGTCTGTGAGTTGGACTCCGTGCGCGAACACTGAGCGATCTCCGACTAATCCGGCGCGATCATAAACATCTAAATAACCCTGACTTTCAGGAAATAGCTGTTTTACCCACTCAACTTCATTGACATTTTCTGATAAATGTGTATGCAAATAAACATCGGGAAATTCTGTTAAAAGCTTTCCTGCTAACCGCAGTTGTTCAGGAGTTGATGTGATTGCAAACCGAGGCGTAACAGCATAAAGTAAACGTTCTTTTTTATGCCACTTTTGAATCAGTTGCTTACTTTCTTGATACGATGTTTCAGCAGTATCTGAAAGGTTATCTGGTGCATGACGATCCATCATCACTTTACCAGCAATCATTCTTAAATTCTGCCGACTTGCTTCTTCAAAAAAAGCATCAACTGATTGCGGATGAACTGTCGCAAAAACGAGTGCAGTTGTTGTACCATTTCTCAGTAGTTCATTAAGAAAAATTGCCGCAATTTTTTGTGCGTATGCTTTATCTTTAAATTTTGCCTCAGTTGGAAATACATACTCATTCAACCATTCCAAAAGTTGCTCTCCATACGCAGCAATCATTTCTGTCTGAGGAAAATGGATATGCGTATCAATAAATCCTGGCATGATTAACATTCCAGGATAAGCAGTTATTGGAACTTCTGCGTATTTGCTTTGTAAGCTTTGATAATGTCCTAATTCCTTTATTTTACCATTTTCGATGACAAGTAATCCATCAGCGATATAGCGGACACTTTCAGCTTCAGAAACATAAAATGGATCGTCAACAAAGTCAAGGAAAGCACAACGAAAAGCTTTAACTGATTGTGTTAGCATCAAACCGATATATTATATTGTTATAAATAAACAAGTCATGACGACTTTTCTCACATCTACATTTGATTTTTATTTATAGTAATCGTCAACTAACTTTTAACCCAGACTACGAGTAAGGGACTGCCTTAGCCTTCTGATTCCTGACCTCTGCCATAGCTTACAAAAAAACACAGATAAAGTATGTTGACTGCAAACATTATGCAACTTGTACATCTTGTAACCGTGAAGTCATAAATCGATCCATCCAATTGACTAAAAATGCGCGATTTACTGCTTGTTCTTCAGGAACCGTTGTATCGATGGGATACGGCATTAAGCCTAAAATTGCGGCATTGGTAACACAAAACATCGACTTTTGAAAACTAATACAAATTTGTACGCGTAAATCGTCTTCTTCCCGACGGCTGCGCTTTTGATACAGTTTATGCAAATAATCTGGGAGAAAATGCCGCATATCCTGCATTAATAAAGTAGGTGGAATTCCTGCACCACCAACGGGTAAAGGATCGGCATAAAGTGCACCATAAGCAAATCGTGCTTGATCGGGTGGAATTTGGTGCGCTTGGGCGTTGTAGGAAACTGTACCTTGAAACGGTGTACCGCGAAAGAAAACGGCTTCAACATAAGGGATGGCTGTATCGGCAAGAAATGTTAAACCGATAGATTTGGGAACAATATCGTAAACTTTACCGTGAAGTTCAACCGAGTAAGTAATTGGTAATGCCGCAGCATTGACTAAGCCTGCTTTGATATGCTCTACAACTTGAGGAATAGTTTTAATTTCTCCTTTGTCGTAGCGCTCTGACAAAGCTATAAACATATCGCTCATAACGCGCCAAAATTGACCTAGTGCGCTGTAATACGATAAAACGCGGACTTGTTCGGTGAGAAAGTCAGGAAATAGTTGGTTTAATCCCAACATGAAAGGATTATTTTTGAACTTAGCTTGAATTGCGGCGGCAGCGCGTGTTTTGAATTCGGCTGAATCTAAATAGCTATCTAAACCGCCACCACCATGCCAGAGCATCGCTTTCATGCAGTATTCGGCATATTCAAAGTTAATGCGATCATGCCACCAGTGGCGGAGAAGTTTTTGGAATGAGATATCGCCGTTGAAGTATTTGAAAAAGGGAAATAAAACCAAAAATTGATTTTCAGAAATGTAAATCAGGTTTTTAGAGTAAGCATCCAAAACAATACCATAGCTTTTGAGGATACCGACAACATCGAGAACATTTTCTGAAGAATCAGGAAGCAGTGTTTTTCCAGTTTCGATGCGCGTAATATATGTAGCAAAGGGATGGTTGAGAGGCTTATTAGTAATGCTGACCATCTGCTGTTTCTCCTAAGGCATTGACAGTTTTTATATAAAGTCGGCGTAGCTACTGCAAAGAGTTGAATGTGACAGGATTGGATTTTAGTATCGGTGTATGACTTGCCAACTGCGATCGCTGCGCCACGACTGGAATCGCACTCATTGCAGTTGTTGCAGGTTCACTCCAACGAATCAGCCAATTTGGTTGTAAGCCGAAAATGACGATTAAAACGGCTAAGACAACCGCAGGGGCGCGATCGCGAAAATACACGCGGGGTAAATCGATAACTTGTGGTGACAAACGGCCAAAAAATACGCGGTTGATGAGCAATAAGAAGTAAACAGCAGTTAAACCGGTACCAACCATCGATAATATAGTTTCTGTCGGAAATACTGGAAAACTTCCTCGAAATACCAGAAATTCAGCCATAAATCCCACCATTCCTGGAATACCCGCGCTTGCCATCACGCCCAACACCATCAAACTGCCAATCAAAGGTAAACCGCGTTCAGGGTTGAGTAAACCGCGCAAAGTTTCGATATCGCGACTGCCAGTTTTTTTGTAGACAACGCCGACTAAAAGAAACAGCAATGCCGAGATTAATCCGTGGCTAACCATTTGCAAAACACTCGCCAAGATACTTAATGGCGTTGCGGCGGCGGCGGCGAGGAGGATATAGCCCATATGTCCAATCGAACTATACGCAACCATTTTTTTCATGTCGGTTTGCGCGATCGCACACGAAGCACCGTACAATACGCTTACCACTGCCCAAATTGCTAACACTGGTGCTAACACTTCCCACGCTTGGGGCAACAAGCCTAAACCAAAGCGTAATAAGCCATACGTACCTAATTTCAAAAGGACTCCTGCGAGTAATACCGAAATAGGTGTCGAGGCTTCAACGTGTGCATCTGGTAGCCACGTGTGTAGAGGCACTAGGGGAATTTTGATTCCGAAAGCGAGTAAAATTCCGCACAGTAGCACAATTTGTGTTGCTAAAGGTAACGCGTTAGAATCTAACGTTGCGAGTGCAAAACTTGAAGCACCACTTAACCAAACTAAACCTAAGAAACTTGCTAAAAGCAATATTCCAGAGGTAGCAGTATAGATTAAGAACTTCGTTGCTGCATAACCGCGCCGCTGTCCTCCCCAAATGGCAATTAATAGGTACAGCGGAATCAGTTCTATTTCATAAAAGAGGAAAAACAAAAGTAAATCTTGTGCTAAAAATGCGCCACTTACCGCTGCACTTAAAATCAGAACAAGTGAGTAGTAAAAGCGCGACCGCTGAATATCTTCATCGCTGCTGTAAATCGCAATACAGGTCAGTAAACCATTTAATACCAACAGCGGTAACGATAAACCATCAACACCTAAGTGATAGTTCAAGCCGATCGCTGTGATCCACGGGATGAATTCGGAAAATTGTTGAGTAACGTTCGTAGGATTAAACTGCGCTGCAAGAACGATACTCAGTAAGAACGGAAGACTTGCGAATATTAAAGCGATGTTACGCGAACTAGTAGGTGCGATCGCTTTCGGGAAAAAACCCACAATTGCTGCACCAATAAGCGGTACTAAAATCAAAGCACTCAGCATTGATACACGAGATCCTTAAACATAAAAGTTGTTAGTGGTTAGTGACTAGTGGCGCTTTGATTAGTCACTCGTTCTTCCTTAGCCTCTAATTGCTTTCCAGAACAATTGCCAGTGATCGAAAAGACCAAATGACCAGCTAATCAAAAAACCTAGCAGACTGACGCCTAAGATAATTGTGAGTAGATAAAGCTGCGATTGCCCAAAACTACTATATTTCAAGCTTTGTCCGCTGATAATTGTCGCGATACCAACTAGATTGACAAAGCCATCGACGATGTAGCGATCGACCCACGCACTCAACCGCGACATGAAGTTAACTGCACTCACAACGGTTAAGCGATACAGACGGTCGATATAGAAGTCGTAGCCTAATAAATCTTGAATAAATCGCCACGGTAGCTGAATCGATCTCGACCATGCTTTGTGGAGGTAAATCGTCGAGCCGATAGTTAATCCTAGAACGCTCGATAATACAAGAACTATCGTTGCTGACCAATTCACATCTGCCCAATTAGGGAGCAGTTGCCATTGTTGTAACAAGAGCGGTACTAACAGTGTTGTAATCGTTAAACTCACCATTGGTACAGCCATTTGCCAGCCAACTTCTGGCGCGCGGCGCGTTTTTGGTTGAGGTTCGCCCCAGAACACCAAGCGGAATACGCGGGTAAGGTTTAAGGTTGTTAAGCCATTTGTCAAAAACAGGACAGCAACAATCCAAGGATGACTACTCCAAAAACCATCTGCCCATTGCAGCTTTGCCCAAAAACTCCCCAAAGGTAGTAGCGTCACCATGCCTGCAGCTCCTACAACGTAAGCTGTCGTTGTTGCAGGCATCCGCGACCACAAACCGCCCATTTCGGTTAAATCTTGCGTATGTGTAGTTAGAATGACCGATCCGGCACTCATGAATAATAATGCTTTAGCGATCGCATGGGTAAACAACAATACCAGCGCTACTCCGCCTTGCTCCATCCCGATCGCAATGAACACTAACCCCATGTACGCACTTGTCGAATGCGATAAGGCGCGCTTGATGTCAATTTGTGCTAGTGAAACTAACGATGCACCAATCGCCGTGACTGTCCCCAGAATGACTAAAGCATCGAGCGCCACAGGTGATAGCACTAAAATTGGTTGTAATTTAAACAGCACGTACGCGCCACCCGCGACAACCATTGAGTTTCGCAGTACTGAAGCCGGGTTTGGTCCTTCCATTGCTTCATCAAGCCAAAGATGCAGAGGAAATTGCGCGCATTTCCCCGCAGGACCCGCAATCAGTGCTAAACCTAAGAATGTCGCGGTTAAAGGTGAAAGTTCAGCAGTTTGCGCCCATTGGTTCAATTCGGAAAAGTTCAAACTTCCTGCTATTGCTGAGAGCGTCACGACTCCCATCAACAGTAAAATATCGCCTACGCGTTTGGTTAAAAACGCATCGCGGGCGGCGGTGACGACAAGCGGCTGTGCATACCAAAATCCTACTAATAAATAAGTAGACAGCGTCAGCAACTCTAGTAACACGTAGCTGAGAAACAAAGAATCGCTTAATGCTAAACCACTTAATGCAGCTTCAAAAAAGCCAATCAACGCAAAGAATCGAGCTAACGCCCAATCTTTTTCCATGTATCCTAACGCATACAGTTGCGCTAAAAGGCTTAATCCTGTAATCAAAACTGCAGCTCCCATACTAACGGGTGACAGTTCAACTGCGATCGATAAGTCTAGATCAGCAGCTTTGAGCCAGGTAAAAAGCAAACTTTGCGGTTCTTGGTTCCAGATGTCTTTCCAAACAATTAAACTGTGTACAAACGCGACACCTGTCATCAACAAATTTAAGTAAGCTGCTGGTCGAGGACCAGTGCGCCGTACTATTCCAGTCGCCCAAGGTAGTGTCAACGCAGCGCCAATCAATCCATAAAAAGGCACCCACCAACTTGTTAAAAATAACGTCTGATTCATTCCAGCTTTCCAAACAAATTTGTGTTTTTTAATGTTAATTTAAAGTTAATTAACGATATTAAACAACTAGAATACTTACGAAAAATAAATTAAAATTGATTTTGCTACGTACTGCTTTAAATTAACATAAACCTCTGGTATCGTTTTCTGGTAAAGTGAGACTATTCAGTTTTATTAAAATTTTTGTTCTCTCGATCAAAGCATACTTTGGTCAAAACGTAGCCAGACTGAAGCCTAATTAGACAGCGAATATCGTTCTCCTGTTATACCGCTCCAGAATGAAGGTTTGGTTTGATCATTTTGGCTGAACCCAAAGTAATAAAGAAATTATAAAACAGAAGTTACACCGCTAGAAAGCAATAAACTTCAATGAGGTAAAAGCAACCAATCATGGGGTGTTAAGTTTTTTTAAAGTATCCTATTTTAAATTATAATAGAAATTAATATTGTCAAGAGAGCCAAGCTTTCCTATGCTTAATTTGGAGATGCTTTTGTACGTTACAAATGGCATTCCCGTCAATTTTTCTGTAACAGCCTGATTGGTAGTAGTTATTGCTTTAATTACATAGGAGGTCTGCGATGCCAATTGCAGTGGGAATGATTGAGACGAAGGGCTTTCCAGCAGTGGTGGAAGCAGCCGACGCCATGGTGAAAGCTGCACGGGTGACGCTTGTCGGTTATGAAAAAATTGGTAGTGCGCGGGTCACAGTTATTGTGCGCGGGGACGTTTCCGAAGTGCAAGCTTCGGTTGCGGCTGGAGTTGATGCGGCAAGACGAGTCAACGGCGGTGAAGTTGTTTCGACTCACATTATTGCCCGTCCTCACGAAAACTTGGAGTACGTGCTGCCAATTCGGTATACCGAAGCCGTAGAACAGTTCCGAATGTAACGAACGGAATTGTGTTTGAGGTGCATCAATTTTTTGCTAAATACATTTAAGGAGTAAAACCGATGTCAATTGCCGTCGGAATGGTAGAAACGCTGGGCTTTCCAGCAGTCGTAGAAGCAGCCGACGCCATGGTGAAAGCTGCACGGGTAACGCTTGTTGGTTACGAAAAAATCGGTAGTGGTCGCGTTACGGTTATTGTGCGCGGGGACGTTTCCGAAGTGCAAGCTTCAGTCGCAGCAGCAATCGATAACGTTAAGCGCGTTAATGGGGGTCAGGTGCTATCAACCCACATTATTGCTCGTCCTCACGAAAACTTGGAGTACGTGCTGCCAATTCGGTATACCGAAGCCGTAGAACAGTTCCGCGAAAGTACAAATGCGATTCGCCCCTACGGAAACCGACTGTAGATGTAAGCCGTAATGCAAATTGCAAAAGTTCGTGGCAACGTAGTCAGCACGCAAAAAGAACCCAGTCTTCGCGGGACAAAACTGCTTTTATTACAACTCGTAGACGAAGAAGGGCAACCCTTACCAAAATACGAAGTTGCAGCAGACAACGTAGGTGCAGGAGTCGATGAGTGGGTATTGGTAAGTTGCGGTAGCGCCGCTCGCATTGTTCAAGGAAACGAGCAGCGCCCACTCGATGCTGTGGTAGTAGCGATTATTGACAGTGTTCGCATTGAAGATCGCCTTATTTACAGCAAGAAAGACCAATATCGATAAGTAACGTGCTTTGGATGAACGACGAATACAGAATGACAGATACTTCGCTTGTAGGTTCTGCATTCTGAATTCTGAGTTCCGCAGTAATTAGGAGGAAATTACCGATGGTAGTCCGCAGCCTGGCTGCCCCCCCGACGCCTTGGTCAAAAAATTTAGTTGAGCCAAAAATTGAATCAAGTGCATTTGTACATCCATTTTCTAACATTATTGGAGATGTAACTATCGGAGCGAACGTGATGGTCGCTCCTGGAACTTCTATCCGCGCTGACGAAGGCGCTCCTTTTTATATAGGTGAAGGAACTAATATTCAAGATGGCGTTGTCATCAATGGATTAGAACAAGGTCGTGTCATTGGCGATGACGGAAAACAGTACTCGGTGTGGATTGGGAAAAACACGTCGATTACGCACATGGCGCTGATTCACGGTCCTGCTTATGTTGGAGACAACTGTTTTATTGGCTTTCGTTCCACGGTATTCAACGCTCGTATAGGACATGGTTGCATCGTGATGATGCACGCCTTGATTCAAGACGTGGAAGTTCCCGCCGGTAAGTTTGTGCCTTCAGGAGCAGTGATTACGAATCAGCAGCAAGCTGATCGCTTACCCGACGTTGAAGCAGACGATAGAGAATTTGCTCGTTACATCGTGGGTGTCAATGACGCCTTGCGAGCAGGATATTTATGTGCCAGTGATGAAGCTTGTATAACGTCAATTCGTAATGAGCTGACTAGCACTTCAAGTTCAGATAGTTCAAATGGTTCTAGCCGCAACATTTCTACTTCTTCTATGATGACAAGTCCTTACCTCAGCCAAGACACCATAGCACAAGTCCGAAACCTACTTCAGCAAGGTTACAAGATCGGTACCGAACACGTCGATGAACGGAAGTTCCGCACGGGTTCTTGGAAAAGCTGTACTCCTATTACGGCTAAGCGCGAATCGGAAGTGATTGCCGAACTCGAAGCGTGTATGGCAAATCATGCGGGTGAATACGTGCGGATGTTTGGCATTGACCCCAAAGGCAAGCGCCGCGTGATGGAAAAGATTATCCAGCGCCCCGATGGTCAGCAAATTGCTCAACCAGCAGCGACTAAGGAAAACAGCTTTAGTGGTAGTTATCGTAGTTATCAGCCTTCAGTTGCAACAACTTCAGCAACGAGTGGACAAATAAATCAAGACACCGTTGCGCAAGTTCGACACTTGATTCAGCAAGGTTTTAAGATCGGCACTGAACACGTTGACGAGCGGAGATTCCGCACAGGTTCTTGGCAAAGCTGTACTCCGATTAGTGCTAGCAGTGAGTCGCAAGCGATTTCTGAACTCGAAGCGTGTATGGCAAATCATGCGGGTGAATACGTGCGGATGTTTGGCATTGACCCCAAAGGCAAGCGTCGCGTGATGGAAACAATTATTCAACGTCCAGGCGGTAATCAGATAGCAGCACCTTCAAATAGCCATCGCAGTTCTGCTTTTAGCCAACCACAACCCGCACCAACTTACAACAATAAGTCTTCAGCAAGTAGCACGCGCTTGCAGCCAGAAGTCGTCGAACAGATTCGTCAACTGATTGCGCAGGGTAATCGCGTGAGTGCAGAACACGTCGATCAGCGTCGGTTCCGTACTGGTTCGTGGACAAGTTGTGGACCAGTTGATAGTACGAGTGCTTCGGCGGCGATCGCAGCCATTGAGTCATTTCTTTCCGAGTACGAAGGCGAGTACGTACGCTTAATTGGCATTGATTCTAACAAACGACGGATTTTAGAAACTATTATTCAACGACCTTAAGTAAGCTAACCTACAGCAATGACAAGTTTCGTTAGACTTGTGGATAGCTTGCGACTTAATCACATTTTATCCGGCCGAGGTTTCCATTCTAATGTATGTGCCGCCACTGCGTCCGCCTAGTCATGATGATTCTTACATCAGTGGCGAAGTTACCATTGATCCTAGTGCGGCGATCGCACCAGGAGTCCTTTTGCAAGCAAGTCCCGATAGCCGGATTATTATCGGCGCGGGAGTTTGCATTGGTATGGGTTGTATTCTTCATGCTTTTGAAGGCACATTGGAAATAGAGCCAGGCGCGAATCTCGGAGCGGGTGTTTTAGTGCTGGGTAAAGGAAAAATTGGCGCGAATGCGTGCATTGGCTCGACAGCTACGATTTTGAATGCTTCGGTCGAACCACAGCAAGTCGTCTTACCAGGTTCGCTCGTCGGCGATAAAAGTCGTATCGTTGTGACACGCCCAACTGTGGTGGACGTTGATACAATCAATGAAACCGCCTCCCCTGCTTCTGACGAAGCCACAAATGGTGATCGCCCCCCGCCCATGAATATACCACCCCCTACACCATCTGAGCCTGAACCTACTGATGCAGCGTCTTCACCACCACCAACAAGTCAAAAAGTCTATGGACAAGCACAATTAAATCGTATGCTGTCAACGATGTTTCCCCACCGCCAAGCCTTAAACCGCCCCTTACAAGATGGTCAGTCTCCTTCTGATCAGCCTTAACTTGACATTATGATCGGTTCCCATGGAGGTTTAAGATGGAGACACCAAACCCAGGATTCGCTCCCAAAGAGCAGTTCAGCCGCAAAGACGATCTAAGGGAAAGTGCCTTGGGCTTAGTTTCAACCTTGAGCTTTCCGGCAATTATCCAAACTGCTGATGCCATGCTGAAGTCCTCAGAAGTGACTTTGGTAGGATTTGAAAAGATCGGTAGCGGTCACTGTACTGCAATCGTGCGTGGTAAAGTTGCCAGCATTCGCTTGGCGGTGGAAGCAGGAGCACAGACAGCAGCAGAGTTCGGTCAGCTTGTTTCAACGCTGGTTATACCGCGACCTTTACCTAATCTAGACGTTGTGTTTCCGATTAGTAACCGCTTGTCTGACCTGGCTCAGTTTGAACGCGACATTCGCGTGAGTAGTCAAGCAATTGGTTTATTGGAAACGCGCGGCTTTCCAGTCATGGTCGGAGCAGCTGATGCGATGCTGAAAGCGGCTGATGTACACTTGATGTCTTACGAAAAGATCGGCGCGGGGCTATGTACCGCAATTATTCGCGGGGCAGTTGCAGACGTTGTGGTAGCAGTCGAAGCTGGAATGCAAGAAGCTTTACGCATTGACGCTAACTCGTTAAATGCAGTCACCGTCATTCCTAGACCGTTAGATGATTTAGAGCAAAACTTACCTTTAGCAAGTTGCTTAATCGAAGAGCAACCTAAGCCACTGAAGTTACCAGTAGCAATCAAAGATAAGACGCCTGAAGCTGAGTTAATTAAACTACCAGACTTAGCCGCAATTCCAGTAGAAATTCAGCAAGAAGAGTAGATTTTTAAAGTTTTGTCATGATAATTTTTTCTCGTAATAGTTATTTGTTGATGGAGTAAAACCGAAGTTACAGCCTTGGGTTAACGTTGATTGGTAGCCTGGATGCCAAAAGAGAAAAGCGCTGCACACTGATAACACTGATAGTATGATGAGAGTGGCACATTCGCTGAATGTGGCCAAAAACCACAAGCGCAGATGGGAAAGTAGTTATTGCTCGCATAGCAGACTATCGTAGAAATGTGCAACGCTTTGACAGAAGGGATCTTACGCTCTTGTTGTTGTTTTGATAATAACCGCAAACTCTTATAAAGAAAAGCCATTATTTCTGATAGTAATAATAGAATATTATCTATAGAGCCTCCTTGAATCTCAAAGGAGAGGGAACCTTGAAGCAAGCAACGCTTCATCAATTAAAAGTTTTTGAGGCTGCGGCACGGCACGGTAGCTTTACGCGGGCAGCGGAGGAGTTATTTTTGACTCAACCAACTGTCTCGATGCAGGTAAAACAACTCACAAAAGCGGTGGGTTTACCTTTGTTCGAGCAAGTCGGTAAGCGCCTTTATCTAACAGAAGCTGGCAAAGAATTGTTTACGACTTGTCGGGCGATTTTTGAGCAGTTAGCGCAGCTAGAAATGACTGTGGCTGACCTCAAAGGGCTAAAACAAGGACAATTAAGACTAGCAGTAATTACAACCGCTAAGTATTTTGTCCCGCGTCTATTAGGTCCATTTTGCCAACGCTATCCTGGAATTGATATTTCTTTACAAGTCACAAACCACTCAGGCATTCTCGAACGCTTGACGGATAACCTTGACGATTTGTATGTAATGAGTCAAGTTCCTGAACACTTAGACGTCGTTTTTCAACCGTTTTTGGATAATCCGCTTGTGGTACTCGCACCCGCAAATCATCCGCTAGCGAATGAAAAAAACATTTCACTATCACGGCTTGCAGAAGAACCTTTTATCATGCGCGAACCTGGGTCAGGAACGCGAAAAGCCGTGCAGAAACTCTTCGCCGCACACGAAATTTCGGTAGAAGTCAAATTAGAACTTGGTAGTAACGAGGCGATCAAGCAAGCGATCGCTGGCGGTTTAGGACTTTCTGTCTTATCTCGCCATACCTTAACACCCGACGGCGCTAGTAGTGAATTAACTGTATTAGATGTAGAACATTTCCCAATTCATCGGAACTGGTATGTTGTATACCCTAACGGTAAGCAGCTTTCTGTTGTAGCGCGTACTTATTTAGAATATTTACTCGACGCGGCTAAACAATTTGCTACTTCTTAATCAGGAAATTCTTAAAGTTGAGAGTCCAGCTTGTTAAATAACCATCGACCCAAAACATAGATAAATATAATACATACAATTAATCCTATAGTTGATGCTATGTTGACAGTTCCATCCAAGAAAGTTGCTGTTATTGATAAAGAAAAAACGCCTGCGGTGTATGAGTAGCCGATGAGCATTCCTAAACAAGCGAGTTTAGATTTAGGTGTCATGGCTGCGATAATTAGAATAAAACCTAATACAATATCAGCAGGTCCAAACAAGTCTGCATTTTGAGTTAGTCCCAAAACGATAAATAAAATTGTAATTGTTCCAACCAAAATTGCGAAGGTGCGAGATAAAAGTAAAGTTCTGTCTTTCACTTTTTTTGACTTTTAAGACTCTCTTTAGCACCAGTAGAATAAACTATGGAGTAACTCTCAGGTCAAGCAGGGATTATGCTGATTCACGAAGTTGCTAAACATTTTGGCATCACAGCAGATACAGTGAGATACTATGAAAAGCAAGGATTACTGACGCAAAAGCATGTCCGTCGCCGAACAAACGGCTACCGTGAATACACAGAAGCAGCACTTGAACGCATTCGCTTAATTCGTCTTGGACAAATTGCCAACTTCAGTCTTGCTGAATTGCGTTCTGGAATTGAATTATGGGAATCAGGACTTAGTGATGAGCGGAAAGCCGAAATTTGGCATCAGCAACTAAAGCGCCTCGACAAACAGTTAGAGGGACTCCAAGAGTCTCGGAGCTTTATCATGAATAAGCTTCAACAGTTACAAAGCTGCGATAAAGCTTAATACTTTAGGATTTGTAGTGTAGCAGGAGACAGGAGGAAAAACTTTGCTGTGGTATGAGTCTAGCCACCTAACTTGTCCTAATCTAAGAGTGTAGTGCTATACCTGGTATCGAGGGTACAAGTTCAGACTTTAATGCGTCATTATTCAGAGCCTAGGGCGATCGCTGTTTCGGCAATAGTTGATTCTAGATTAGCAGAGGCGTGTAATGAGTTTTTCTTCTATCAAGCGATCAGGGGGAGTTGAGGCGTTATATTACACGTTAAATTTTATATGTTAACAGTGACTGTTATGCTGCATAGATTGAACACTCATTAGTAGCTCAACATAAAACTATCAGCGATCAAAAAGGCTAATTGCTGCTGCACAAGCTTATCATTAAGCAGCTTGTAAGGATAGAGCAAGCAATCCCATTTATTAGATAAACCCTAACTTCATAACATTCATAACAAAAATAAGCAGACATAGTTAAGTAGGTGAGTGAAAAAAACGTTATTGGCAAGTTGGTCACTGGTAACGGGAAATTAGTTTATTGAGCGCAATTAACCGCTCTTCTGTTGGCTATTAGCTTCTGTTTGATAGCTAATAGCCAAGTGGCAAATCATAGAGGCTTCCCCATTACCAATTACCGACCTTAACAAGTGTGATATTTAATTATGCCCACCTACTGCGCCCATTTATCACATTGAGTTATCCTCTACTTTGAAAACGCCGTTTACGTCTTCTCGCGACTGCTTTACGCTTACGCTTTTCAATTGGAGTTTCAAAGTGACGCTTACTCTTAATATCTGGTAAAATTCCTGCTTTAGAGACTTGACGCTTAAATCTTCTTAGTGCTGACTCAAAATTTTCATTTTCGCCGACAACAACTTGGGTCATTCTATTTCCTCTTAACGACAATTTTTGGCATTGCGATCGCCAATTTAATAAAATGTGTATTAGTCACTGCTATTTTTAATGACAAACAATCAACTGTAGAAAAACGCTAGCTATAGTTAATTAACCAAATTCGGTTTAGTATAATTCTTGAAGAACAAATCAATTGCGAATGAAAACTTGTAAGCTAGCAAAAGAAACGCAGACTTTTCTGAAAGTTATTCAGTTTTTCAACTCTTAACAAGCTTTTATAGCCGCGATCGCAACTGTATGTCATTAATCCTAACATCAGTTGATGCAATTCACTCAAGCTATACATCAATGCTTAGTAGCGTTTGGAGTAATTTTGATTTTTGTTACCCCAATCCCCGCCACTCGAACGCCTGTCTTCGCGGGGTTTAGCTTTATTGACTTTCATGGTTCTTCCCATCCATTCTGCACCGTCGAGCGCTTCGATTGCGGTGGATTCGGCAGCTTCGCTTTCCATTTCTACAAATCCGAAGCCGCGAGGAAGACCAGTTTCGCGATCCGTTGGTAGTTGTACGCGCTTCACGGTACCATATTCAGCAAAAATACTGTTGAGATCGTCTTGGGTAACTTCAAAGGACAAGTTACCTACGTAGATTGACATTGAACCTCTCCTGCATCGAATTTTGTAGAGAGTTCGATCCGGAGAGGCGCTTGTGAATTAAAAACAAACACTACCGCCGAATTTACTTCTCGCCTACCAGCTTAACATACAACTTATATAGTAGAAGTCAGAGGTCAGAATGAAAAATAGTTTTGAGCTTCTAGAATGTCTTAATTGTATTAACTATTGCTTTATTTTTGCTGATGAATGAGCTTAGTTCAACGATGCTGGCAATGAAGCAAAAATTAACAGCACGCAAGACTTGATGTAGTTAATCATAATGAGAATAAAAACTCATACCTATGAACACTCATCAGCTACCAATTCCTACTTTCTTTGAGCCTAGTAAAGTTCATGAAGTGTGGCGTGTCCCTTACCAGCAACGCGCGCAAGAAGCAGCATCGTGGGCACATAAGTACAATATTACACCAGCCAACGAAGACAAGATTCGCGTTGGCTTGCTTCTGATTGATGTGCAGAATACATTTTGCATTCCTGGATTTGAACTCTTTGTCGGGGGAAGATCTGGAACAGGTGCAGTTGAAGACAATGCACGTTTGTGTGAATTTATTTATCGTAATTTGGGTGGAATTAGCGCGATCGCGGCAACAATGGACACGCACACTGCCATGCAAATTTTCCATCCTGTATTTTGGATAAATGAAGCTGGCGATCATCCAGCACCCGCAACGCTAATTACCCCTGAGGAAGTAGCAGAAGGTATTTGGAAAGTCAATCCTGCTGTAGCGCCGAGTATTAGTGATGGAGATGCTCGACTTCTACAAAACCACGCTCTACACTATGTCAATCAGCTAACACAACACGGTAAATATCCCTTAACGGTCTGGCCTTATCATGCGATGCTGGGTGGAATTAGTCATGCTTTGGTTTCTGCGGTAGAAGAAGCGGTATTTTTCCATACAATCGCCCGTAACAGCCAAGCAAGATTTGAAATTAAAGGTAACAACCCATTAACCGAAAATTATTCAGTACTACATCCCGAAGTATTAACAGGTGTTAACGGTCAAGCGATCGCGCGAAAAAATACAGAATTAATCCAGCACTTATTAAAATTTGACAAACTCATAGTTGCAGGTCAAGCTAAAAGCCACTGCGTTGCGTGGACAATTGATGATTTATTAACAGAAATTAAATCGATTGATTCCAATCTAGCGCAAAAAATTTACTTGCTAGAAGATTGTACATCTTCTGTTGTTATCCCTGACATAGTAGATTATACCGAACAAGCTGAAGCAGCTTTTGAAAGGTTTGCTGCGGCGGGAATGCATTTAGTGAAATCGACTCAAGCAAGTGATTGGTTAGTGTAATAGGTAATGGGTAATGGGAATAAATATTTTTTTGACAATGACCAATTCCCAGTTACCAGTTACCAATGACCAGTCTTTAAGTTACGTTGATTTTCACCTACTTACTCGTAAGATAACGTAATGCAAATTTGGCAAGCACCGAAACCTTGGCAGGTTGGGTTAGTTTTAATCGTCGGGGTAATTGGTATTTCAACTGCGTCAATTTTTGTGCGGTTAGCATTTGCAGCAGTACCAGAGGTTTCTAGTGTTGGATTTAGCCTTGTTCTATCAGCAGCACGTTTGACAATCTCGGCGATACTACTGCTACCAGCTTGGCATCATTTGCACTCATCTTTACCGAGTCGTACCTCTGTATACTATGCATTAGTAGCAGGCATTTGCTTAGCGTTACACTTTGCAACATGGATTACCTCACTTGCTTTTACATCCATTGCTGCTGCATCGACTTTAGTGAGTAGTACGCCAATTTGGGTTGCTTTACTTTCGTGGTTATGGTTGCGTGAAAAGTTATCACTTATAACTCTCATAGGAATTGGTCTTGCACTTGTAGGCGGTATTGTGATTGCATTAGGGAATTCTGGGGTAGATGCTGTTGCGAGTAATCGTCTATTAGGCAATTTTTTAGCACTTTTAGGTGCTTGGATGTACAGCTTATATCTACTTCTTGGACGTAAAGCCCAACAAGAAGGATTAGGATTAGGCAGTTATATCGCAATTGCTTACACGACAGGAGCTTTAATATTACTGCCGTTGCCAGGAATTTTTGGGGCATCGTATACAGGCTATCCATTAATTGTCTATGTTTACATACTATTGATTGCAATTTTCTCGCAAATGATTGGGCATACCAGTTTGAACTGGGGAATGCGCTGGCTTTCACCAACTTTTGTCACACTTGCTGCTTTGTTTGAACCTGTCGGCTCTAGTTTTCTTGCTTATTTCCTGCTGGACGAATTACCAGGAAGATTAACACTCTTAGGTGCAGCTAGTTTATTAGTGGGAGTCGCTTGTGCGATCGTGGGAGCAAGGCAAAAATAAATTAAATCGAGCTAGCAAACTCAAGATGAAGCTTTTTCATCTCGATATTTATTAATGAACTGTGGCAAGGATTGTGATATTTAATGTTTTGCTCGTTTCAGTCTTGTGTTGACAAGATTGACTCAACTGTTGCGATTACCTCTCCTGTTTGGCTAGTGTCATATCCACCCAATGCTTCTAGTTGGTTCAACTTAGATCTTGCAGCAGGGCAAACGCATCTTAAAATTAGAAAATGGGATGAGGAAAGCTATCTAGCTAATGATGCATAAGTTTTCTGATTCAATTAAACGCTTTCTATCAGACTGGACAACTCAGGTTGATAGAGAGACAAAAATAAACCCATTGAGGAGCTAAGATTCATAAAATCTCCAACTAGAGTTTAACCCTTTAACACCTTCAAAAGATAATCATTGTCCCAGTCTGCTTTTTTTCGTTTACTTTTAACTCCAGTTTTGACTGTTTTTTCTTGATTTAATAAATTAAGGGCAATGTGTCTAATGACGGCTAAGTTCGCTGGAGCATTATCTTTTCTGATTCGCGAAGTGTCCTCGTCAAATTGTACATCTAGAACCCAATGTAACTGATTTTCTATTGTCCAATGTTTCCGAATAACTTTAGCTAATTCTTTAGCATCTAAACTGAGACTACTAAGATAATATCGACGCTCAAAATAAACTGTGCCATCTTTTTTGACATTGAAATATTCAGCCATACCAACAGAGTTAAGATTAGACCATTTTCCTAAAGGGTCGAGCGGTTCAACCAAACTATTTAAGCTGCGATAATATCGGGTTTCTTCTCTTCCATGCCCTTGTTCTTTAACCTTATAGTCTGTGTGGCAGCCTCCTGACCAATCTTTTTGTAGAGCTTGCTTAAATGCTGCTTCTACTCGTTCATAAAGGCTTCCTTGATTCTTTTTGAGAGTGATTACATATTCCGCTGATTGGGCAACAATGTGGCTAACAATTTCTCTTTGACATCCCATTGCATCCAGGGTGACAATGCACCCTTTTAGGTATAAAACTCGTAGAAGTTGAGGAATAGCTGTAATCTCATTCGATTTTACATCAACTTTAACTTGTCCCAAAATTAAGCGATTAGCACTTGCCCAAGCACTAACCATACGGATTGCTGACTTGTCATGGCTCGAATCGTAAGAATGCCTGAGAGTTTTACCATCAATCGCCACAATTTCTCTCGGAAACTGCTGGCTAATTGATTTTACCCATCCCAAAAAACATTGCTGTAGGTACTGGGTATCTAACCGCGCAAAAACTCGTGCGAAAGTATCGTGTGAAGGAATACCATTAGCTAATTCTAAAAACTTTTTTAGCCACTTGTACTTCGTTTTTCCATACAAGTCTACATCTACCCAACTATCGGCTCCTGAGATGACAGCACAGATAGTAATAGTAAATAATATCAATTAACTTATGTAATTTACTTCGCTCTATCCTGAGATCTTCTAGTTCTCCAAAGTATTCAGAAATTGCAGTTGATGGTTGAAGTTTCACAAGTTCAAGTTAATCGGCCATGTCACTTCTCTAAGCATTTATTCACTTTAACAAAGGTTTTATTTTTAATTGAATCCTTTTTTACAACACTCTTTATAATTTCATGCGTGTATAAAGTTTTTTTTTAATTAGATGCGTTTGCCCTGGTGCTGCTCCTAAGTCCGAATTGACTGTTGCAATGGGATATTTGAGACTTCACTTAACCAGGTTCGTTTCTCTCGTTTCTGAGCCAGCGTAATGCAAAGTTTTTGCAGTTCATTAGCCGCAGGTAACTTTTCTGATCTGATGCTTTGCACAGGGTCAGCACATTATCCCAAACCACACGAACACAACCAAAGAGCTTTGCTAAGTCTCTCTACTGCTGTTTGGATGGGTAGAATCTGTACTGATATCTAGCTTTCATACTTACATAACGTAATGTGTAGCCATCGTGTAGCCAAAAATGAAAGATTCAAGACTCAATATTCGAATCAAAATCGAACGCATGAACAAACTATGACGCATTGCAAAGCAACGAAAGAAAAGTATGACTCAGTTAGTTGAAGATTGGATTGACAAGCTCAAAGAAGAAAAGCCGTCCTGAAGGACGGGGCTTGTATCCCGTTTCTCCGGTCAACAAATACTTTAACTTTTTTGTCGAAGTCAACACGTTGGCGATTTATTTAGGCAAGATTAAAAATGTAGGCAATGTGCAGTAGAATTTCTACTCATAAAGCCGCGAATCACAAATTTGCTGTTTAAAGTGTAGTTTGCCACCCGATAGAAAGATGGTGTGAAGTGGAGTGCCGGTGGCAGCTACACCCAATCATGAGATTTTTTGCTTGGGTACGCAATAGTCTTGACTATTGTATTGAGCTATTAAAAAACAATTTAAAAATGAATTAAATGCTACAAGGAGGTTCCCCATGGGTAAAGTTGCACTGCAGATGGTGGAACAAGCTGGAATTGATGTCAAAGAACTTTTAGACAAGTTAGTCTGCGCCGCGTCAGCAGAGTTTACCACCTACTATTACTACACAATTTTGCGTGCGAATGCGATTGGTTTAGAGGGCGAAGGACTCAAAGAAATTATCGAAGATGCGCGACTTGAAGATCGCAACCACTTTGAAGCACTCGTTCCCCGCATTTACGAGTTAGGCGGTGAGTTACCGCGTGATATTCGTGACTTCGCAAATCTAGCAGCTTGCCCAGATGCTTATCTTCCAGATCGTCATCATAATAATAGCGATGCTACCCCCCGCGTTGGATTTACAAGTGGCGGTAGCGACGAGTCACAAACCGCAGTTCTCGAAGCTAAACAAGCAGTAGAACAAGGCGATATTCGTCCACTGTTGCAAGTATTAGTCGAAGCGGAGCGGTGTGCAATTCGTGTCTATAGTGATATCTGCAACATGGCATTTGGTAAAGATCACCGCACGTACGAGTTATCGCTTGCGATTCTCAATGAAGAAATAGAACACGAAGCTTGGTTTAGTGAATTTCTAGGAGAAGGACCATCAGGACACTTCCGGCGAGGTGCGCCAGGAGAATCACCCTATACTTCTAGGTTCTTAGTCGTACCTCACAATCATAGTTAACAACCGTGTGCTACGTCACTGTCGCCACAGTAGACGACATCCCACCAGGGACAACAAAGCTCGTACAAGTAGAAGGTTTACCAATTTTGATCGTCAACGATCGCGGTCAATTTTACGCCTTACAAGGCTTGTGCGGACATCAAAAACTCTCACTTGCAAAAGCTATGGTGTGGCAAGGAATAATCGATTGTCCCTGGCATCATTTTCAGTACGATATTCGTACTGGAGAAAACGTTTATCCGCGATGCGTTTATCCTTTAGAAGCTCTACCGCATTTACATCAACAGCTTGAACGATTGCGTACTTATCCCGTGCGCATTGTTGAGCAACACGTGCAGGTAAAAATTGAGCATGAACCACTCAGTAACAAATGAAATTATCAAGTGTGCGCAGGCAAACTTAGTTAGTCTAGCCACAGACTTCAGTCTGTAGGCAATTCACGCCAGAGGTTCACTACTATGAACGCTGAAGAACTCCTGAAGCGATACGCCGCAGGAGAACGCTATTTTCCCAACGTCGATCTGAGTCATACATCCTTACAAGAAGTCAATTTAAGTGGTATAGTCCTCAAACGAGCAATCTTAGAGGCTACAGATTTAAGTCGGTCAATTTTAGTGGGAGCCGACTTGAATGGCGTTATTCTCAAACAAGCTACCATGACGGCGACTCGCTTTAACGGCAGTCATTTAGTCGGAGTAGATTTAACCGCAGCCAATTTAACAGGTGCAGATCTTAGTGGTGTCAATTTGTGGCGCGCAAACCTCAACAAAGCAACATTGTGCGAAGCTAACTTAAGCCGCGCCAATCTAGACGAGGCAAACTTGACTGGAGCAGATTTAAGCAGAGCAAATTTGAGTGGAGTTCAATTAAGCAAAGCAAATTTAACCGAAGCCGTCATAGTTGATGCTAATTTAAATCGCGCAAATCTTACAGAAACAAAGTTGATGCGATCGCATTTGTGTGGTGCGCAGCTAGAACGCGCAGAATTGATTGCCAGTGAATTAACTGCCGCTGATTTGAGTAGAGTAAACTTAGAGGGTGCAAACCTGAGTGAAGCTAACTTATCGCAAGCAAATCTGAGTGGGGCAAACTTAACTGGAGTAAATCTACACCGTGCAAATCTGATCGCCGCTAAAGCAATTTTGGCAAATCTGCGCGGAGCCAATTTAGAGCAAGCAGAACTTGTCACCACAAACTTAACCGAAGCGGATTTGAGTTGGGCAAACTTGAGTAAAACAAACTTGAGTGGAGCCGACTTGCACCGCGCAATTCTTACGGATGTTAATCTCAATTCGGCAATTCTGCGGGGAGCCAATTTGATCGATGCCAAGCTATTACAAGTAGAAATGAACAATGTTGATCTGAGTTGGGCGATCGTACCTTGTGTTATGAGTCATTGAATTTTATGAAGTTGCTCCACTAGGGTTTTAGCTTGTTGACTAATCGTTTCCCAAGCTCCAGCTGCAATTAAATGTTTAGGAAATAATTCGCTGGCTAAACCTACCGCGATCGCTCCGGCTGCAATAAAATCGGACGCATTTGCGAGCGTCACGCCCCCTGTCGGAATCAATGGTATATGTCCGAGAGGTCTTTGCAAACTTTTAATGTAGCTTGCACCTCCTACCGCTTGGATCGGAAAGACTTTGACGCAACTGGCTCCAGCAGTGTAAGCAGTCATAATCTCTGTGGGTGAGAGCGCGCCAGGAATAATCGGTATATTTTGTTGCACCGCTGCGCGAATCATTGCAGTATCGCAATGCGGGCTGAAAAGAAATTTTGCTCCGGCGGTGATCGCATTTTCCAACTGCGCTAAATCTAGCAGTGTACCTGTCCCAATCGTACAGTGGGGTAATTCAGCTTGCAGGCGCGCGATTAAATCTGCGCTGCGATCGCTGTTCCACGTGACTTCAATTAACTTAATTCCGCCAGCAGCTACGGCTTTTGCCATTTGATAGCCTTGTTCGTGTTGAATCGCCCGAATGACTGCGATCGCTCGATTCTGTTGCACCAAATCTAACCAAGCCTTGATCATAAATAAAACTCATGCTTTCGAGGCACAATATGTTGTTTTTGTCAAAATACAGGCGTCTTTAATTATTTTCCTCTGATACCATAGCGTTACTATCTAAATCTTTTCTGAAAAACTCTCCTCATAAAATTTAAAAATCTTAAATATCAAGACAGGGTATCTTTGTGTCGCCTAATATTTAAGCCTTAAAACGACGTTAAGTCAGTCGTCAGAAGGATGGAGTAAAGCAAAGATATTTTTAGTCTAGGTATTACGTAATATAGAGTAATAGGTAATTAATAGTATGCCGTTGTACAAACTCGAAGACTTCGACCCAAATTATCGAGAAAGCTTCGGTGGCGATGACATTAAGAATTTGAAGCTTTACACCGAAGGAGGCGAAGAAATAGGTGCAGTCATGACTGCCTTAGTTGATGCAGAAGGTCATTTTCGATATTTGGTAATTGCTACAGGCTTCGGGGCTATGGGCAAAAAAATCCTACTACCTATAGGACTATCTCGGATCGACTACAATACAAACCGCGTCACAGTAGATGGTTTAACTAAAGTACAAGTTGAAGGTTTACCAGAATATGATGAACAGTCAACGGTGGAATACGACTATGAGGAGCAAGTGAGAGACGTTTATCGTCCTTTAGTCGCAACCGCGCAAAATAATGATTTAACTAATCCTACTACCTACAATCGGGACTCATACAGCTATGAAAATGATTCTTCGCTCTACAACTTAAATGAGCAGAATCACCAAACATTAAAGCTATATGAAGAAAGATTAATAGCAAGTAAAAACCGCGTGAAAACAGGTGAAGTCGCCGTTGGTAAACGAATTGAAACTGAAACCGCAAAAGTAGCAATTCCACTAGAAAAAGAGCGCGTTGTTATCGAACGCGTATCTACTACAGAGAGTGGAACTGTAATTCCTGGAGAACTTGACTTTCAAGAGGGTGAGATTGTACGTATTGAATTGTACGAGGAAACGCCGGAGATCCACAAAGAAGCGTTCGTTCGCGAAGAAGTTAGAATTAGAAAAATCGTCGAACAAAATACTGTAGAGGCTGAAGAAATAATCCGTCGAGAAGAACTAGACATTGACACCGAAGGTCAACCTAATATTAACCAAACAAATACAATTCATAATGACCCTATCTAAACCGCATGGTGTGAAATTAGACTAAGAATTTTATTTGTTTCTACTT
The DNA here is from genome assembly GCF_001904655.1 of Chroogloeocystis siderophila 5.2 s.c.1. Lineage (NCBI taxonomy): Bacteria > Bacillati > Cyanobacteriota > Cyanophyceae > Chroococcidiopsidales > Chroococcidiopsidaceae > Chroogloeocystis > Chroogloeocystis siderophila. Next base: position 122,658 of record NZ_MRCC01000001.1, read on the forward strand.
CACTGAGCTACAGGTCTTTCTCCAAGTTTCCTAACAGTTAGGAAATTTGGAGTTTAATTTAGGATTCACTCGCAAGAATGATGAATAAAATATAATATTTAGTATGGTCTTCCATAAGGAATACTAAAATATGTGGAATTTAAAGAGAATGTGCTAATCATCCGCGCACAATCCCAAAAACTAAAATTAATTTTTTACAAGCTTCATCTTACTATATCACTTAGCAATAAGTTTAAAAAATATCTATCACTAGTAAGCTTTTTATAAATTCTATTTCATTCGATAGGAAGATGGATAATTATTAGAAACTACCTATATTAGAAGCTATGTAATGCAAGGTTGAGGAATCATTTGTATGGCACTTCTAAAAATTAGTGACTTTGACCCAGACTATCGCGAAGCCTTTGATGGTAATGATGTTAAAGGAATGAGCGTATATGCACAAGGAACAGACGAAAAGATCGGTACAGTAAGTGACGTTTTAGTAGACGAAGAAGGTAATTTTCGTTATTTTATAGTTGATTTAGGCTTCTGGATTTTTGGTAAGAAAGTATTAATGCCTGTCGGTCGTTCGCGGATTGACTATGGTGCAGACCGCGTGTACGCAGTAGGAATGACCAGAGAACAAGCAGAAAACTTGCCAGAATTTGATGAAAATATGGCAGTTGATTATGACTACGAAGAGCGCGTTCGCGGCGTATATCGCGGTCAAACTGCTACCGCTGAGATTCCTTTAGAAGGAGCACCATTAGACACAGCAGCAACCGTTGGTATGGCGGCTCCCGCTCCTAAACCTACTTATACCCGCGATACGTATGACTACAAGTACGATGAGGATTTGTACAACCTTAAGGAAGACGCAAATCAAAATCTTAAGCTTTATCAAGAGCGTTTAGTTGCTAATAAAGTACGCAGGAAAGCTGGTGAAGTTTCCATCGGTAAGCGTGTCGAAACCGAAACTGCGCAGGTCTCTATTCCTATTGAGAAAGAGCGCGTAGTCATTGAAAGAGTATCTCCTACCGATGCGGGTAAAGCTGTCGATCCTAGTCAGGTCAGATTTGGTGAAGGTGAAACAACTCGTGTAGAACTCTACGAAGAAACTCCAGAAGTACGCAAGGAAGCGTTTGTTCGTGAAGAAGTTCGAGTGAGAAAAGAGGTAGATCAAGAAACAGTTCAAGCTCAAGAAACAATTCGGCGTGAAGAGTTAGAAATTCACAACGAAGGTACAGTTGTTGAGAACCAAGACCGTCTACCTAATGACCGCATTTAAATAAAGTTTCACTTTTACGCTTTGCGGTTTAAAGTTTAAGCGGTAGAAAAGTAGGGGTAAAAATAAATTAACATCCCCTACTTTTGATTTTTAAGATTTAAAAATCAAGATGAAATAATTAATTTTAAGTAGCAGTTAAAATAAGTTATGTAAAGGGAAATGAATAACCAAAAGTTTTTACTCAGAGATGAATCTATGCGAAGCCATAACCGTATAGATGCACTACTGGAAAAACTAAAGAGTAAGTTAAGTAACTTCGTTGTTTTGAATAACCAAGGCAAAATATTTGCTACGGTAATAGATCTAAAACTAGACAAAAATAAACAAATTAATTTAGTTTTATTGTTAAAAGATTTACAAAAGACTCATCCAGTTTTATTAGTAAGTAAGTTGGTTCAGAGAATAGATCCAATAAATAAGACTGTTTTGGTAAATATCAGTCCAGAAGAAAGTGAAAATTTACCACAATGTAAAGCTACAGGAAGATCGACAATGGAATTTCCAGAAAATAATAATAATCCCGTTCCACCTGTAAATACAACAGAGTATACTGCTATGACATCAAGTAGCAGTGAAACTCGTGAAGGTGCAGTAGTCGTGGCTGAGTCTACATCAAGTAGTCCAGAAGGATTAGCAGATGAAATTATTCGCTTGCTTGGCGAAAGAGTCATTGTTGACCGCAACAAACGCAAAGTTGGCGAAGTCATTGTCCGGAAAGAAATAGAAACTCGGATGGTAGAAATTCCCGTAAGACGAGAAAAACTTATCGTAGAACAAGTCAGCCCAGAGCGCAAACAACTTGCAGAAATAGAGCTAGGACAACAAGAACTGACGGGAATTGAGTTGCGCGAAGGAGAAGTAAACCAATTAACACAATCATTTGGTACAAAAATAGGATCGGTTAATGGTTTGACAGTAAGTGGAGAATTTGATTCACCTAAAATTGCTAGCTTATTATTGAATGCGATCGCACTCGAACGTCGTCAAGGATGTAAAAAAGTGCGTATAGAAATTGTTGTCGAAGACGCTGAACGCCAAAAAACATACCAAGAATGGTTCGAGCGTGCTTCGGGCAAACCAAAAGTTGAAGCCTCGTAAGTTTTTTAGAATTATTAATTTAGACGGGACAGGATGTACATCTTGTCCTATTTTTGTGCGAATAAGATATTGAAAGAGTATTGTTATTAATGTCCTAATTGTATTATTTGAGAGGATGTCTGAGAAGTAATAACATTTTACTAAATAAAAACTACAAATCATTTCTCCTCTGCTCACACCAGTTGTACGCCACTTCTCTCAACGGGGAGAACCTCCGCACGGCGCAGGCTTCTGAAGCTGCCTATTTTATAGTAACCTTCAAAGTGACATGGTATAAGATGCTGGAGATAGCCCCCTAAATCACCCAAAAATAGGGGAGATGAACTTTATAGAACTCCTAGAAAAGTTCATCTCTGTGGACTTTGTTTATGTAGTGGCGAATTCATTCGCACTCGCATCGATACCGCACATATCCAATACAAAAAATAAGGGTAATTCTAGTTAGTTCTAAAATTACCCTAAGTTAATTAAATTTCTAGCTGGTTAGCTAAGGTAGCTGCTATAAATTAAGCGAAAGCAGCAGTTTTAACGTCGCTATTAGCTAGTAGTTCTTGCAATTCCTCAGCGTCTACAGTTTCTTTATCAATCAGCATTTGTGCCAGCTGATCGAGAATATGACGGTTGCTGACAAGAACTTCCTTCGCGCGGCGATAAGCAACTTCTACTAATTCACGAACTTCGTCATCAATTGCTGCTGCTGTTTCTTCTGAGAAATCGCGTTCAGCAACGATATCGCGACCAAGGAACATATTGCCTTGTTGACGACCTAAGGCGACAGGACCTAAGCGATCGCTCATCCCAAAGCGCGTTACCATTTGACGTGCAACGCGAGCCACTTGCTGTAAGTCATTAGAAGCACCTGTTGTGACTTCTTCCTCACCAAAGATGATTTCTTCAGCAATACGACCGCCCAAAGCTACCGCCATTTGGTTTTCTAGGTAGGAACGGCTGTAGAGTCCCGTTTCCATGCGGTCTTCACTTGGGGTAAACCAAGTTAAACCACCGGCGCGACCGCGCGGAATAATGCTAATTTTCTGTACAGGGTCGTAATCAGGCATTAAAGCACCAACCAACGCATGACCAGCTTCGTGGTAGGCTACTAGAGTTTTGCGCTTTTCGCTCATCACGCGGTCTTTCTTCTCTGGACCTGCCAAGACGCGGTCAATTGCATCGTTGACTTCATCCATCGAAATTTCCGTTAGATTGCGGCGTGCAGCTAAAATCGCGGCTTCGTTCAACAAGTTCGATAAATCTGCGCCTGTAAAGCCAGGAGTACGACGCGCAATCTTTTCGACATCAACATCCTTCGCTAAAGTCTTACCACGCGCGTGAACTTTCAGAATTTCAACTCTTCCAGCGTAGTCAGGACGATCGACAACAACTTGACGGTCAAAACGACCTGGGCGCAATAATGCAGCATCAAGGACATCAGGACGGTTCGTTGCTGCGATGATGATAATACCTGTGTTCCCCTCAAAACCATCCATTTCGGTCAGCAACTGGTTGAGGGTTTGTTCGCGTTCGTCGTTACCGCCGCCTAAGCCAGCACCGCGCTGACGACCAACGGCGTCAATTTCATCGATAAACACGATACAAGGTGCGTTAGCTTTCGCTTGTTCAAACAAGTCGCGCACGCGGGAAGCACCAACACCCACGAACATTTCGACGAATTCCGAACCTGAAATCGAGAAGAACGGAACGCCTGCTTCTCCCGCAACTGCACGCGCGAGTAGAGTTTTACCCGTTCCTGGCGGTCCTACGAGTAGCACACCTTTAGGAATTTTTGCCCCGACTGCGGTGAAGCGGTCAGCATTTTTCAGAAAGTCTACAACTTCGTTGAGTTCTAGCTTGGCTTGATCGATACCTGCAACGTCACCAAAGGTTACTTGGGTTTGTGGTTCCATCTGAACTCTGGCTTTGGATTTACCAAAGTTCATCGCTTGGCTACCAGGACCATTTTGCGCGCGCCGCAGTAAGAAAAATAAACCAACTAAAAGTAGTGCTGGTACAAATAAACTGCTTAATGCCCTAAACCAGAAGCCATCATCGGTTTGTGGCAAAACAGAGATATCTACTTGATTTCTAGTCAGAATATTGATTAAGTCAGGGTCGTTTGGTAAGTTTACGACTCGTTTTTCACCGTCTAGAGGTGTGACTAAGGCTCGCGTGCGGTCTGCACTTAGGCTAACTCGCTCAACTCTGCCTTGTTCTACTTCTTGAATAAATTGACTGTAACGCCATGTCTCTCGACTTTGGGGTTGTCTATCGAAGAACGCTGTTCCTAGCGCAACGACAACAACCGCAAGCAGTGCGTACAGCCCCGCGTTTCTCCACCGTTTATTCACCGAGGTTAATCCTCCTAATTTAATGTGCGAGGGCGCTTTTATGGGAATTGTTAACTATTCTTAATCTACATTAATTTTTGACTAGTTGTCATGCTATGTAAAGTTGTCGCAGTAGCTTGAGACTAGAGTGGTAGGGATTGTACGTCTTTTGGATGACTTCTCCATGCTGTTTTATCACCGTATGGATCGGAATCACTTGCACAACGCTATTAGAGTAGGCGATCGCCTCAAACGTATCGACTGCATCTACAAACCAAGGTTCCTCTTGAACTGGACAATGCTGTTTTATCCATTCTAATAGTTGCGATCGCGCAATTCCTGGCAGTATTCCCGCGGATAATGGTGGTGTCCACCAACAGTTATCGCGCCACCCCCATAAATTCCCCGTACTCGTCTCTAACCAATTTCCCTGTTCATCAACTAAGATGGCTTCCTCGGCTGAGTGTTGCTGTGCTGCTAATTTAGCTAACCACGGCGAGAGATAGTTTCCTGTCTTATGCAAGGGTAAGGATCTTTCATAATTTGTTGCAATCCAAGCTTTGACCCCATATTTTTGTTTTTTTGTCAAGTCTCTAGGTAGATGTCTTCCTGTAATTAATTCGCAGCCATTAGGCAAAATGGTAATTCTGAGAACGGGAAAGTGTGAGATTAAGCTAAGTGCACCTTGCTGAATTTGTTCCCAATTAGGGAGTTGCCAACCGAATGTTTCGATACTATGACGCAGGCGATCGCAGTGGGCTTGCCAATTGGTGAGGGGATGAGCGAGTGATTGATGATAGACTCGCAGCGTTGTAAATACAGTTGCGCCGTAGAGTAGACCAGGATCGTCAATTGCTAATTCTATTGTGTTGCTTTGGATTAATTTACCGCTATACCAATAAATGTTAGTTTACCCCATACATTAAATATTTATTTTTGCATTTAGTCCACCTTCGTGGACTTAGTTTTCAAGGTTTTCCAGCCGCGAATTTATTCGCTGGGCTGTTTAATCTTCTTTTGGTGGTTTTACTTGTACGACTTTTTCAGGGGAGATTGAAACTTCACCGCCCAGCGCTTGAATGCGGCGAATTGCTAAGTCACGCGTTGCTGCATCAACTGGGTTACTCAGAACCATTGTCCAAGCACCAACTTGTGCTGATTTACTTTTGGGGTTGCGCGAGAGAAACTCTGCTGTTTTCTGAGAAATTGCTGCAACTTGTTTGCTTTCTTCATCAGCGTAAACACTTGCCCACTGTGCTGCGGTTGTAAATGATTGCTGCGCAGCGGTGGAATCTCCTAGAAACAACAATTCATCAATTCCTTTGTAACGCCAAATATAATAAGATTTTTGCGGTACAGTCGGAGAAAGCAGTTTTAAATTTCGATTCATTAAAGCGATCGCACGCTCTGGCATGCCTGCATAAAGTGAGGTGCTAGAAGAAAGAAATAAGTAGGCTTGTAGAAAGCGTGGATCGCGTTCTAAGATAATTTCAAAATATTCAGGGCTTAGGCTATAGCCTGTTTGCGGACGAACTTCATCATCGCCAAAATATTGAAGAAAGTTTAAAAATACCCAGTTTGCTATGAGATTATCAAAGCCAAAACTAGGAATTTTTCTTAATAAATTCAGTCGCACTTTTTCAGCTTTAGTCTCTCTTATTAGATCTTTTTCAGTAAGCGGTTCGCGTGTAGTTAACTGATTCAATTGAGGTACTTGCAGTGAAATAACTCCAAATATGCACAAAAGTACGACAATAAATGCAACTAATGATTCTTGATATCTCCGTAGTGCAGTAAACATTAGATTAATACAAGTAAATAAGCGAAAACAAATATAATTTCAAACCTGGTGAGTGGAGGAAATGACATTTGTTAACAATTACTTATGACCCATTACCCATTACCATGTTAAATGCCGCCTCCGTAGATGAATACAATAACAACCCATATTCTAATCCTTCTACAACGGCTTGATAAGAGGCTGCCAAAATATTCGTAGAAACACCGACAGTTGTCCAACGTTGATGTTGACTCCGTGATTCTACTAAGACGCGAGTTTTAGCGGAAGTGCCGCTATGTTCGTCGAGAATTCGTACTTTGTAGTCGGAAAGTTCAAATTCAGCAATTTGTGGGTAGAAATTGACTAACGCTTTACGCAAAGCTACATCCAACGCGGCTACTGGACCATTACCTTCTGCGGCTTCTAGAATATCTTGACCGTTGACTGTGACTTTTACTGTTGCTAACGCACCGCTATTTTGTTGTTCAATTCCTGATACTAAATCGCAGTGAACCTGAAAGCCTTTAATTGTAAAAAACTGCTGGCGTTTTCCTAAAGCTTCGCGCATTAATAAGTCAAAGCTAGCTTCAGCAGCTTCAAATTGATAGCCTTGGCTTTCCAGGTTTTTGAGATGTTGTAAAATTTGACGAGCAGCAGGGTTTTGTTTATCAAGTTCAATGCCAAACGTACGCGCTTTAGCGATGACATTACTCAATCCTGCTTGATCGGAAATGATAATACGGCGACTATTACCAACTTGTTCGGGTGGAATATGTTCATAAGTTAATGGATTGCGTTCAACCGCAGAAACGTGAATACCGCCTTTATGTGCAAATGCTGAACGTCCGACAAACGGTGCATGATCGTCTGGTGCAAGATTGACAACTTCGCTAATGAAGCGACTTGTTTGGGCTAGTTGGGCAAGTTGTTCGGCTTGAATACACGAGTAGCCTAATTTTAATTGTAGGTTGGGAATCAGCGAACACAAGTTAGCATTACCGCAACGTTCGCCATAACCATTGATCGTGCCTTGTACCATTCTCGCACCTTCGAGGACACCGGCGATCGCATTTGCTACCGCAGTATCAGAATCGTTGTGTGTATGGATACCAATTTGCGGCGAGTTGCGATCGCCGACAACTTCCACAACATTTTTAACAATTGCGCCGACTTCGTGCGGTAGAGTACCGCCATTCGTATCACATAGTACAAGCCATTCCGCACCGGCTGCGATCGCCGTACGTAAGGTTTCTAAAGCATATTCGCGATTGTACTTAAAGCCATCAAACCAGTGTTCAGCATCGTAAATGACGCGGCGTCCTTGGCTGCGCAGGTACGCAATTGTATCCTGAATCATCGCCAAGTTTTCGTTGAGGCTCGTTTTTAAGCCTTCGGTAACGTGCAAATCCCACGATTTACCGAAAATAGTCACCCAGCGCGTTCCAGCTGAGAGAATTGCTTGTAAAAGTGGATCTTCGGCGGCGGGAATATGCGGACGACGGGTAGAACAAAACGCTACAATTTCTGCTTGCTGAAGTGGTTCTTCTTGTAATTGCCAGAAAAATTGTACATCCTTAGGATTTGCTCCAGGCCAACCACCTTCAATAAAGGGTATCCCTAATTGATCTAACCTACGGGCAATTCGTAGTTTGTCTTCAATTGACACCGATAGTCCCTCGCGCTGAGTACCATCGCGTAATGTCGTGTCATAAATCCAAAGTCGATTTGAGGAATTTGCATTCATAGGTTGAAACCGGACAAAATTTGAAACCTGGAGAAGAGTATTTTAGGAAAATGCCACTACAGAAGGTAAGTTAATCGGTGAAAATAAACGTAACTTAAAAATTGGTAATGAGCGAACTCGCCTTACGTTGCTTGTAGTGTCCCAAGCAGAACGGTGGTAATTGGTAATTGGAAAGAAAATTTATCAATACATTACCTGTTACCAAACTTGACATTTCCTCAAAAGTGCTAGTAGCTCAAGGAAAGACAATAGTATGCGTTCGCGGCGTTAATTTGCGTCAAGTTTTGCTGCAAAATGAAGTCAACCCTCATGATGGCAACGCTACAATTATTAACTGTCGCGGAATAGGTACTTGTGGTACCTGCGCTGTCTTCGTTGAAGGAGAAGTATCAGAAGTTAACTGGCGCGACAAAGCACGACGTTCCCTTCCTCCCCACGATCCTACAAGAAACTTACGTTTGGCTTGTCAAACTCAAGTGCTAGGAGACGTGAAAGTGAAAAAATTTAATGGTTTTTGGGGACAAGGTACAGATATTGTGTGGAGTTGAGGAAGCAGAGGATAAATAATACTTATGAACTTCTCTTTTACTAAACACTAGCCACTAGCTACTAACCATTAATCACTCACCTCTCAATTAGCGTTAGTCTAAAGATAAGCACGTGAACTTTTGAAATCGATCCGCAGTAAAGGCAAGTCAGCTTTTTAGCAATGACGACAAGTGACGTTTTAATTATTGGTGGCGGCGTTGTTGGTTTAGCGATCGCCGTGGAACTGAAACTCCGTGGTACTTCAGTGACGGTACTCAGTCGTGATTTTCGTGCAGCAGCAAGTCATGCAGCGGCGGGAATGCTAGCACCACAGGCGGAGAAAATTCATTCTGGGGCAATGCGCGATTTATGCTTAGAATCGCGATCGCTGTATCCTGAATGGATTGATAAACTCGAACAACTTTCTGGTGTCACGACAGGATATTGGGCTTGTGGAATCTTAGCCCCTATCTATCAAAAACCAAGCGATACAGCAGAAGATGATGCAGTTGCTTACTGGCTAGATCAGAATGCGATTCATTTGTATCAACCAGGATTAAGTCGCGATGTCATTGGCGGTTGGTGGTATCCTGAAGATGGGCAAGTAGATAATCGGGCACTGATGCGATCGCTATGGACATCTGCGGAGTCTTTAGGAATTAATATACAAGACAACGTTACTGTACAAGCAATTCAACAGCAGCAACGACGTGTCATTGGCGTACAAACTTCAGCGGGTGTCTATCGTGCTGAACATTATGTGCTAGCTGCGGGTGCTTGGTCAAACGAATTATTACCCATTGCGGTACGTCCAAAAAAAGGGCAAATGTTATCGCTGCGAGTCCCTGAAAGTCATTATGAATTACCACTACAGCGAGTTTTGTACGGCTCAGATACATATATTGTGCCGCGTCGCGATCGCAGAATTATCATTGGCGCAACAAGTGAAGATGTGGGATTGACACCGTACAATACCCCGTTAGGAATTCAAACTCTACTACAAAACGCAACGCGCTTACTACCGCAATTACAAAATTACCCAATTGATGAATTTTGGTGGGGATTTCGTCCCGCGACACCAGATGAGTTACCAATTTTCGGTTCTAGCCTTTGCCATAATTTGACGCTGGCGACTGGACATTATCGCAATGGTATTTTATTAGCACCAGTCACAGCAAAGTTAATTGCTGATTTCATTTGGCAACAAAAATCGCATCCCTTGTTAGAACACTTTCATTTCTCGCGATTTTACCCAGACAACAAACTGACTTTGGTATTGCCAAAATCATCACCAACTCAATTTTTATCACCTGCGACAAAAATGCAAACGCTCGAAAAACCAATAGAATCATTAGTAGAAATTGATACTCCTTTCATAATTGCAGGACGTAGATTCAACTCGCGCTTGATGACAGGTACAGGAAAGTATCGCAGCATCGAACAAATGCAGCAAAGTATTGTTGCCAGTGGTTGCGAAATTGTCACAGTTGCAGTACGTCGCGTTCAAACTAATGCACCAGGACACGAAGGTTTAGCAGAAGCCTTAGATTGGAATAAAATTTGGATGTTGCCTAATACTGCGGGGTGTCAAACAGCAGAAGAGGCGATTCGTGTCGCGCGTTTAGGGCGAGAAATGGCGAAGTTGTTAGGGCAAGAAGATAATAACTTTGTCAAGTTGGAAGTTATTCCTGATGCTAAGTATTTGCTACCCGATCCTATTGGAACATTAGAAGCCGCAGAAAAGTTAGTGAAAGAAGGCTTTGCTGTACTTCCTTATATCAATGCCGATCCAATGTTAGCTAAGCGGTTAGAAGACGTTGGCTGTGCTACTGTGATGCCGTTAGCTTCACCGATTGGTTCAGGACAAGGATTGAAAACCACCGCAAATATTCAAATCATCATTGAAAATGCTAATGTTCCTGTCGTAGTAGATGCGGGAATTGGGACTCCGAGTGAAGCTGCGCAAGCAATGGAATTAGGCGCGGATGCGTTGTTGATTAATACGGCGATCGCCCAAGCCCACAACCCACCAGCAATGGCACGCGCAATGAGTATGGGGGCGATCGCCGGACGTCTTGCTTATCTTGCTGGGAGAATCCCTATTAAAGACTACGCTAGCCCCAGTTCACCGCTTTCAGGCACAATTACTAGCTAGTATCTGGTGTCAGGATTAAATCTCTCAATCTCTACCACTCTTCACCTTTAGCATTTTCCTTGTAAAGATTTGTTGCTAAGATGGTAGAGTATATATACTAGTCGTGATTAAGCTTAGTTAAAATAAGCAGAAAAAAAGGATTTTACTTATGCCCTATACCACAGAAGAAGGCGGACGTCTTAACAATTTTGCCAAAGAACCAAAGATGTATGCAGCAGAACCCCCAACGAAAGCACAACAGCGCAATTTTGTCATCTGGGGAGTCGTAGCTGCTGTCTTAGTGAGTGGAGTTATTTTTGTCGCCTTCTCGGTATCTAGCGCTAGCTGATATAGTAGGGTTCAGAGGTCGGAGGTTAGAAAGACCCGCCCCCAGTGACTATCGCTATAATCAATATCCACAATCATATAGATTTCAGCCAGGTTCCTGAGGTAGTGGATATCTGGTTTTTTTATTATCCATCACTCAGGCTTGACAGCAGAAAAGAGTGCGGAATAATCTGCGTCAGCGAAACCTTGACTAGTTGCGGCTTCAATAATTTGTTTTACTCCTTCTGCGCCACTTACATTTAAACCAGCGGCTTGCGCTTCAGCAATAAATAAGTTGATGTCTTTGAGTAAGTGTTTTGTGGGAAAATTAGGATTATCATAATTATGCTCGACCATTCTTGAGAGTTTTTTATCAAAAGTCGGCGCGTATAGCGCACTATTACGCAAAATTTGCATAAATAATTGCACATCAATTCCTTGATGCTGAATTAATCCCAAGCTTTGCGCAAAAGCTGTTGTTAGTGAAGCAATAAGTTGATTGAGGGCGAGTTTCACCGCCGCAGCCGTACCAACTTCACCTATGTGCAGAGGTTCAGAACCAAAGTTTTGCAATAAGGACAACCACTGTTGAAATTGTTCTTTGGTTGCACCTACCATAACAATTAATTTGCCTGCGGTTGCTTCGGGAATACTACCTAAAACAGGTGCTTCTAAGTATTCGCCTTTAGCGGCAACAACGTTGTCACGAATTTCTTTGCTATCGGTAGGAGAAATTGTTCCCATTTGAATAATTGTTTTTCCGGCTAATTCTTGAGAGGAGTCCGAAAAAAGTACGCTGTGAATCGCGGTCGCATCTGTCAGCATTAAAATGATGCACTCTGCTGCTTGTATGACTGCTTGCGGATGTGTTGCAATTTCTGCACCAGCTTCGTTGAGTGGTGTCAATTTTTCTGTAGTACGGTTGTAGGCAATGAGTTCAAGATTGGCACTTAATAATCTGTGTGCCATGGGAAGTCCCATGAGTCCAGTACCGAGAAATCCTATTTTCATTGTTTATCCTGTTTTTTGACGAACCACAGAGACACAGAGATCGCAGAGAGTAAAGAATGAGAGAGGATATTGATAATTTATTTGAGATTTTTAGCGCCAGTAGGGGCGTCCTTTCCAGAAGACGCCAATAATAATTCCGATTAAAGTTGCTTGGTTTAGGTTAAATAGGACGACTGGAAGTGGTAGAAGTGATTTGAGAAATAGAATGACTGCTAAACACAGAACTAATGCCCATAAAGAACCTGTGTTGATTGATACTAAGCGATAATAGCGCTCTAGTAAATAAACTCCTAACGCCCCCACTCCTAAGGATATGGCTAAAGAGATGATGATTCCCAGGGGTGGGGCGTAGATCAGCATGAGTAAACGTCGGAATACATCTGATTGAATGTATCCCAAGGCGAGAAGAAAGTCTAAAACGATGACAATGACAGCAACTAGCAGCGCAACTTGTAGCAGCGATCGCCAAGGTAAAAACTTTAAACTCCGCAGAGGATCGCGCATATGATATGGAATGCTGTGAGAATGACTTAATTTTATCAAACCTTGTCTAAGCGAGAAACTCGCGCATATATTGATTAACTAGTTGCGGTTTTTCTTGCTGTACCCAGTGGCTACAGTTGGGAATGTATTTGATTTGTAAGTTTCTGACGTACTTATCTGTACCGTAGGTAAGTTCTTTACCAAGTGCAGTATCGTTTTCACCCCAAATGAGTAATGTTGGAACTTCTAAAACATCCCAGTTGTGATTAAGTAATCTTTGTTGCCATACGTTACGGTAATAATTAAGTGCGGCGGTTAATGCACCGCGTTTACTGGCTGCGTCTTTATAGGCGTCTATATCTGCTTGGGTAAAAGCGCTTTTATTAATTGCCATACCTTTGAAAGCTGTCTCAATTGCTTGATAGTCTGAGGCTTGGATCAGCATTTCGGGTAGCCAGGGTAGCTGAAAGAGAAACATATATGAACTGCGCATCAGTTGTTGTGGTGTACGTAGTCCCTCAGCAAATTTGGCTGGATGAGGTATGTTCATGATGATGAGACGTTCTACCATTTCGGGGTAGGTGTGGGCAAAACTCCACGCGATCGCACCTCCCCAATCGTGTCCTACTAAAATACACTTGTCATATCCCAGTCCGGTAATGACGCCTTTAACATCTTGCAAAAATTCGCGCATCACATACGCTGACTGTTGTTTCGGTTTGTCGCTATCGTTGTAACCGCGCAAGTCTAATGCAACAACTTTATAATCTTTAGCGAACTCTGGAATTTGATGCCGCCATGAATACCAAAATTCTGGGAACCCATGCAACATAAGCATCAAAGGACCATCTCCATGGGTAACGTAGTGCAGTTTGATGCCGTTGGTAGTAATGTATTCGTGTTTCCAGTCGGTTGTATACATAAATCTGTTGTTTGAATGAACCACAAAGACACAAAGGATACAAAGAAATTGTTGTGAGTATTATTACTAAGGAGTTATGGCAATCCGAGGTGTTTGGATAACTAATACTGATAGTCGGGTGCTGCATTCGCGGCAAAATATTGCTGAAGCAATGGCTTTTTTAGCACAGACAGGGTTTAATGTTGTGTTTCCTGATGTTTGGAATAAGGGATTTACGCTTTACCCTAGTCCAATTATGCGATCGCTGTTTGATGTGGAAATCGACCCACGGTATCAAGGTAGAGATCCCTTGGCGGAAATTATTGTCGAGGCGCGGCGAGTTGGGATTAAGGTAATTCCATGGTTTGAATATGGTTTTGCTAGTTCTTACAATTCTGATGGCGGAATGATTTTAGCAAAGAAACCAGAGTGGGCGGCGCGGGATATTAACGGGAATTTACTCAAGAAGAATGGCTTTGAGTGGATGAATGCGCTTGATCCGCAAGTGCAAGAGTTTATGTTGGATTTGATGCTAGAAGTCGTTAGAAACTATGATATTGATGGCGTTCAAGGCGATGATCGCTTACCTGCATTACCTTGTGAAGGTGGTTATGATGCAAGTACTATAGAGCACTATCGGCAAAGTTTTCATTGCTATCCGCCGTCGAACCCTAAAGAGTCTCAATGGCTACAATGGCGGGCTAATATATTAACAAATTTCTTAGCACGTCTTTATCAAGAAGTCAAGGCAATTAACTCCGATTTGCTCGTATCAATGTCGCCGAATATTTATGACTGGGGACTCAAAGAATATCTTCAAGATTCCAAAGCTTGGTTAGAACGCGGTTTGGTGGATATCATCCATCCGCAAATTTATCGCCGCGACTTTGCAAGTTACAAACAAGTTGTTGATCGCGTCACGCAGCAGTTGAATCGCGAACAGTTAGCAAAATTATCACCAGGAATCTTAATTAAATTAGGTTCTTATCGCATAAGTGCAGAACACTTGCGACAGGCGATCTCTTATAATCGTAGTCGCGGGATTTCTGGCGAAGTGTTCTTCTTTTATGAAGGGTTGCGCGAAGATCAGGATGTTTTAGGGAAAGTATTGCGATCACTTCCGTATAATAACTACAGCGGACATCCTGCAAACTCAAATTCCAATCGCAGAATTCAATCGTTTTTTCGCTTCCTCCAAAATCGCTTTTGAGGCGCAATGAATGTAGAATATCAGTTGCAAATCGAAAAAGTCATTGCCACGCTTAAAGAGGATTTACCTACACTTTTTGAGCAAGATATCTCTTACGATATATATACTCAAGACATCTACTTTCAAGATCCAGTCAATAAGTTCAAAGGTAAACTAAACTACCGAATTATCTTTTGGACTTTACGATTTCACGGTCAATTGTTTTTCACTGAAATCCACTTCGACCTGCATGACGTATATCAAGCAGAAATACATACTATTATTGCTAATTGGACAGTAGGTGGGGTATTGCGCGTACCTTGGAAAGCTAATATCTTCTTCCATGGTTACTCAACCTATAAACTCACTGAAGCAGGTTTAATATACGAACACATAGATCGCTGGGATCGTAAACCCAGCGAAATCTTACAACAGTTTTTTCAAAAAGGGAAAGACAAAAGCATTAGTTGATATTTGCATTATTTTCCCCGACTCAAGCGAATATGTTCCATAATCTGCTGCTTACGCTGTTCTGAATAAATTGGAGTTTTGATAAACTCTCCTTTACTGCGAGCGATATGCTCCATGATGCGCTTTTGACGGTCAGACATTTCAGCCATAGTTCTTTAACTTGGTAGTTTGATGTAATTAGTTATTTACATTATTTAATGATAAACCATTTTAACAAAGAATTGATGTAATTAAACGAACCTGACTAGGCATAGAGAATGCAGAGGAGAGATATTTCCTAAGAAATATGTATAATAAATATTAATTAATAACTCCAGCTTGTTGGAATGCTTGTGTTGGTATTTCTGTAATATTAAACTTTCAGCCCATTGGATTAAATAATTGATATTAAGTTTATCTGCTTGGACTTTTAGCACGCCTAATACATCACGCCATTGTCTATCTGAAACTCCACCACTCATACGTTACCAAATGAGTTTCTGTAAAATGATATCTTCAGCAGAAGGTAGCCAAGCCAGCCTTTGAGGATTCTGAGTAATAATTAGCTGGGGTTCACCTAATATAGAACTAGCAACTAAACCACCAACTAAGTAAGGAATTTCCAAAGTATCAAAGATAGTTGCAATCGTTAATGCCAATTGTATAGCTTCTGCATCCACAATTTTTTTCCTTGATTATTTTTATACAAACGATCTGCTAATTGAAACTTAACTTCTGCTAAGCTAATTTTAAAAAACTGATTACGAATACCAACCAGCGCCCAGTGTTGAATTTCCTTCGTTGCTTCATCAACAAGATGCGCTTTCTTCCAAACAGGCATACTCCGAAAAGCCCGCATCAAAAACTTATCAACATCAGGATGCGTATCCCTCGATTGCGACTGATACCTAGCCCGAAAAACCCTTCTCATACATCTCTCTTTGTGGTAGTTTACGGCAAGCCCTGCGGGGAATGTGGTTCGTTTCAGTTCACTTTGATGGATACTGCTGCAAAACCTGCTTAATATATTGCCCCGTATAAGACTGTGAATTTTCTGCTACTGATTCCGGCGTACCTGCTGCAACTAATTCACCACCTTTATCACCACCTTCTGGACCTAAATCAATAATCCAATCGCTACAACGAATCACATCTAAATTATGTTCAATTACCAAAATAGAATTACCTTTATCAACCAAACGTTGCAAAACATCTAATAACTTATGCACGTCATAAAACGATAAACCTGTTGTTGGTTCGTCAATTAAATACAAAGTTTTTCCTGTGGCGCGGCGCGATAATTCAGTTGCTAATTTTACCCGTTGTGCTTCACCACCTGATAGTGTTGTTGCAGGTTGGCCAAGTTTGATATAGCCCAAACCAACATCAACTAATGTTTGCAGTCGCGTAAAAGCTTTAGGAATATTTTGGAAAACTTCTAAGCTTTCCTCTACCGTCATATCAAGAACATCAGCGATGGATTTTCCCTTGTATTTGACTTGCAATGTTTCGCGATTGTATCGCGCACCTTTACAAACTTCACACTGCACATAAACATCAGGAAGAAAGTTCATTTCAATGACATTGACACCTTGTCCGCCACAAGCTTCGCAGCGCCCACCTTTGACATTAAATGAAAATTGTCCTGGCTTATAACCTCGTGCTTTGGCTTCGATTGTTTGACTAAAAACGTCGCGAATTGCATCAAAAACACCTGTATAAGTCGCGGGGTTAGAACGCGGTGTTCGCCCAATCGGAGATTGATCGATGACGATCGCCTTATCAACTGCGTCCAATCCTTCCACCGCATCGATTTGTTGTGGAAAGGGAACTTTACGCGTTAAGTGATGTTGTAAAGCCGGATAAAGTAATTCGTTAATGAGTGTCGATTTACCCGAAC
Source organism: Chroogloeocystis siderophila 5.2 s.c.1 (assembly GCF_001904655.1). NCBI lineage: Bacteria > Bacillati > Cyanobacteriota > Cyanophyceae > Chroococcidiopsidales > Chroococcidiopsidaceae > Chroogloeocystis > Chroogloeocystis siderophila. The sequence goes on from NZ_MRCC01000001.1 coordinate 139,797, forward strand.
CCGAAACCCCAGTTACGCAGACAAGTTTACCAAGGGGAATTTTGACATCAATGTTTCTTAAGTTGTTGCGGTGGGCGTTTTTCATGACAAGCGATCGCCCGTTACCTTCGCGTCGTTGTGCGGGTGTTGCGATCGCCTGTCTTCCCGATAGGTACGCGCCTGTTAGCGAATCTTTTGCTTCTAGTAATGCTTGCAAGTCACCTTGGGCAATAATATTACCCCCATGAATCCCCGCACCAGGACCAATATCGACAACATGATCTGCTGCGCGGATGGTTTCTTCATCGTGTTCGACAACAATTAAGGTATTACCTAAATCGCGTAATCGCGTTAAAGTTCTTAGCAAGCGTCCGTTGTCGCGTTGATGCAATCCGATACTTGGTTCGTCTAAAACGTAAAGTACGCCTGTGAGTCCTGAACCGATTTGCGTTGCTAAGCGAATGCGTTGTGCTTCTCCACCTGAAAGTGTCATTGCTGGACGGTCTAAGGTGAGGTAATCTAACCCTACATCCAAAAGAAACTGCAATCGGGCTTTAATTTCGCGCAATACCAAATCAGCAATTTGCATTTGGCGATCGCTGAGTTTTAAATTATGAATCCGTTGTTGACAATCGCGAATCGACACTCCGGTAAGATCGAGAATGCGGTATTGTCCTAAACGCACCGCCAGCGCTTCGGGTTTTAAACGTTGTCCTTGACAAACTTCGCACGGTTGATAAACAAGATACTGTTCGAGTTTTTGTTTAATTAGTTCGGAAGCATCATTATATTGTCGCTGTAAAATTGGAATGACACCTGCGTAACGGCGATAGTCATTGCGATCGTGATTCCAAATCGGTTGTTCTGCACCTTGTAAAATAACGTGTTGCTGTTCAGGTGTTAAGTGTTTCCACAGCGTTTTGATTTCAAACCCAAAAGCTTGCCCAACACTATAAAGTAAGGAAAGATAATAAGAATTGTCTTTTTCTGACCAGGGTGCGATCGCCGCATAAACAGGCTGTGCAGGATCGGGAACGACTAACTCTGGTGAAAATGTCCGCAAATTTCCCAATCCATGACAGTGCGGACACGCACCATACGGCGAATTAAAGGAAAATAACCGTGGTGACAGTTCTTCCATCACTGCGCCATGTTCGGGACACGCAAAGTTTTCAGAAAAGACGATTTCTTTTTCTAAAGGTGACGTCACGTATGCAGTTGAATCCTCTACGGCTTTCATCTGTGTTGCAGTAGGATGCATCACGACGTTATTATCTGCCTCAGCGCGATCAAGAATCTCGATGACAGCAATTCCTTCGGATCGCCGCAAGCAAGTCGTTAACGAATCCGTCAGACGTTCTTGAATTCCTGATTTTTTAATTAAGCGATCAATGACAACTTCGATGTTGTGCGTTTGATTTTTGTCAAGTTCAATTGAGTCACTTAGTTCGCGAACTTCTCCATCAATTCTGACGCGGGCGAATCCTTCGGAAGCAAGGCTAGATAAAAGTTTGCGATGCGTTCCTTTTTTCCCGCGTACCACGGGGGCGAGAATCTGAAAGCGCGTGCGATCGGGTAGTTCCATAATGCGATCGCTCATCTCGTCGATTGTCTGCGGTGCAATCGAGCGATCGCAAATCGGACAATGCGGTTTACCAGCACGTCCGAACAATAATCGCAAGTAATCGTAAATTTCTGTTACTGTACCAACTGTAGAACGCGGATTGTGTGAAGTTGACTTTTGATCGATCGAAATCGCAGGGCTTAAACCTTCAATTGCTTCGACATCAGGTTTATCAAGTTGTCCTAAAAATTGCCTAGCGTAAGCACTGAGAGATTCTACATAGCGCCGCTGTCCCTCAGCAAAAATTGTATCAAACGCTAAAGAAGATTTGCCCGAACCGGATACGCCAGTGAACACGATCAAGCGATCGCGCGGCAACTCTAAATCAATATTCTTGAGATTATGCTGTCTAGCCCCACGGATACGGATCGTATTCTGACTAGCGCGATTCACACCAAGGGGACGATTCCCATTTGCATTCAGCGTGTCTAAAGTTTCAGCAGGGTGAGACATGAGGCAGAGGAAAAACCATTGCTTAATGATTTTAGCGTTGCCTTCTCATTCGCGGTTAAGGAGGTGTTATTCTCAATAATTTCTATCTTCAGATAGGAGATTGTATACATCATTTCGGTTAGTTTATCTATGTTTTGCATTTTTCGCAATAAAAGTTAACAGAAGAGGATCGATGAGGAAGACGCTAGTATTAGCAACACTGTTAGCAATTTCTGGGTTAAGCGCGACCGCGACTCCAGGAATCACTCAATCACGCCAAAAACCACGTCCCGCATCCCCCACAGCCCCTGCACAACCTGGCGTTGTTTTACCATCAGGTCGTGGTTCTCAAGCAAGCCTTGAATATCGACAAGTTGAACGTGCAGGACGCGACATTGCTAGAGCGCGTGAAGATTCATACCGCGTATCGTATCTCGCCCGTCAGGTTTCGTCTTCGCAAGCCAATGAGCTATTACCCATCGCTCAACAAATCATGGAAAGAGCAGAATCTAACTTTAGAGGTGGTCAGTACTTTGAAGCGTCTGAGCAAGCAAAAGCCGCTGCTGCTATATATGACGCTGCTGAAAACCTCTACGAAGGCGAGTTAGGTTACGTCGTAGGGAAAAAAGGTCCTAGCGGTCCTTCCAGAAGCTACATTGAAGCGCCCCAACGCGCACAAGAACGCATTGCTAGAACCGAGGCGGAAATTCAATATTACCGTTCAAATGACAACACGGTAAGACAACTACTCGATCGCGCGAAAATGCTCGTTGCTAATGCTGCGACACCAGCAGCAAATGCGAGTGCAATACCCGTAACAAATACTTATAATTTTGCTTATCTAGCCCAAAATCGTGCCGCAGATCGACTACTTCGAGCCGCAATGCACTTAATTGCAGCAGAACGTGGTTTCTAAATAGGCTAGTTATCAATCTTTAACAGTATGGGTAATGGGTAATTTCGATTACCTATTACCTTCAAATATAAGACTCCTGTAACTCATCTAATAAATTTACTGGTAAGCAAACTGTAAAGCAGCTACCGCGTCCTAGTTCGGAAGTCACAGTGATGTCTCCTCCGTGTAACCGTGCTAATTTACGCGATAGTGCTAAGCCTAAGCCCGTACCTTTGTATTTACGATTCAAGTCACTATCAAGCTTGGCAAACATTTTCAACAATCAATTGTTCTAGGGCTAATTCTTCTTTTCCTGCCTCAATGCGCGAAGATGTCAGAACCACAACAGGAATAATGCGCGTGCGAAGATCGGATTTAATTTTTTGCAGAACTTCTAAGCCGTCAACTTTTGGGATTTTAGGGTCGAGAAGAATCACCCTAGGTCTATCATCCATCGAGCGATGTGCATAATTGCTAGTACAAAAAATAAAGTCGAGTGCTTCTGCACCATCGCGGACTACCTCAATATGATTGGTGAGGTTACTACTTTTAAGTGAATGAAGCGTCAGTTCTGCATCACACGGATTATCTTCAACAAGCAAAATTTTCACCGCATTATCTCGCATCGACATCGCCTCACAAAGTAAAGTAGAAAGTTGCACCGCGATCAACTATTTCAATGCGTTTGATAGTAAATTCATCCAGACTTGCTTAATAAGTGCTGGATCGGCTTCACACGCTGCTAGCGCTTCGATTGTGATTTCAACGTGCCGATTTTTTTTTGCTCCTCGGCTAAATCGATTAATACTTGAGGCACGATCATACTCGGTTCAACGCGTTGTTTTTTTTAAGGGCGCGCGACTCAATCGCGAAAATGTCAGCAGATCGTCAATTAAGCATACCATTTGTTGCGCGTTAGCTTATACCAATTGCAAATAACGTTGCGCCTCTGGAGTTAATTGTGCTGTGCAATCTTTTAAGAGAATCCGCGAAAAGCCATGAATCGTGCGTAAAGGGGCGCGGAGATCGTGCGGTATCGAATAGGAAGGCTTCTCTTTGTTGGCTAATTCAAGTTCCGCCGCGCGATTTTGCAAGTCGGCGTTGAGATGGCTAATTTCGGCTTCAGCACGTTTGCGTTCAGCGAGTTCGATTTGTGCTTGTTGGTAAAGTTCAGATTAATGGCGATCGCAAGTTGTGTTGCGAGTTGCTAAAGAAGATTGATTTCGATCAGTTGCCATTGGCGCGGTTGCGAACAATGATTAGCAACGAGTAATCCCCAAAGTTGTTCTTCTTTTAAAATCGAGACGACATGGTATTACCTGCTCTCCTACGATAGCAAACAATGCTAACAAACGCTAAAACCGAGTGTCTATAGAAAAAACCTCCCGATTTGAGAGGTTTTTACTGTCAATTAATTAAAATTACCGAATTTCTAGCTTAAAACAGCAATCACGCCACCCATTGCGGCTGCAATTGCCGAAACAACCGCCGTTGCAAACAGCCACCAAGCTGCACTTCCTGCCGCTTTGCGAGTTTCTTCCGCTTGTCGTTGCGCTTGAATTTTGACTTGTTCGAGCCGGCGTTGTGCTTCTTGTTGAACGCGTTCTGCACGTTGCAGCACATTGTTCCGCGCTCCTTCGATTTGGTCGATAATTCGGTTAGCATCGGCTTCCGAAATATCCTCGCGCGAACTCATAATCGCGACAAGCGTTTCGCGGTTAAACGAACCTAAGCGATCGCGAATCGCTTCAAAACCCGCTTGCGGATCGTCAAACAGCTTACGTACATCCTTTTTGATGCCATCGTAGTTGAGTTCAGGACGATCAAGTGAATTCAAGTAATTGCGGATTCTGCCAAACACGCCATCAATGACGTCTTGAATACGGCGTTGAATTGCCCGTACTTGTTCTACGAATTGATCGCGGACCGCCAGAACTTGATCGACAGTGCGCGCCGCTTCTTCTTCCGACATATCACCGCGCGCTTGTAGAAGTGCGATAATCGTCGAACGGTCAAAGTGTGATAGGCGATCGCTTAAACTTTCTACTCCTGCGCGTGGATCGTTGAGCAAGAGGTATAGTTCTCGCTTAATCGCTTCGGGATTCAACTCGTCTTTACCTGTGCTGCGTAGATAATCTTCCAAGGTTTGTTGGAAGTTCTGTACACTTGCTTGCGTACGTGCTGCCAAGCGGCGCGGTGCACGAATAATGTCGCGAATCGAAACTTGAAGAGAATCGATAATTTGATTTACTTGGTCTTCGCTTAAGTCTTGGCGTTGACTCAACAGCTTCACCAACGTATCGCGATCGACCTGGGCGAGGCGCCGTCTGAGCGCTGCTGCACCCTCTTGCGGATTGTTAAACAAGCGAGCAAAGTCGCGCTGAATGCCTTCAGGGTTAAGTTCCTCTTTCCCTGTATTGCGCAGGTATTCGGCGATCGTCTGCGTTACCGAATCGTACTGCTCTTTGGCTTTGCCTGCAATCATTTGCGGTGCGTGCGTAATGTCATGCCACGTTCCTTCAACTTGTTGCAGAATTTGGTTAATCTGTTCTGCGGATAAGTCATCACGCTGATTCAACAGCTGAACTAGCGTATTGCGGTTAAAACGCGATAACCGTGCTTGAACTGCGGCGGTTCCAGCTTGCGGATCTTCCAGCAGTTTTTGCAAATCGCGCTTGATTCCTTCCGGATTAAGTTCGTCTTTACCTGTATTACGCAGATAAGACTCTAAATTAATCCACAGCGTTTCCGCTTGTTGTTTAGCTTGATCCGCAACGTTTTGCGACTCGAATAAAACTTGCTGGCGTACTTCTTCTACTCCATTAAGGATCGTTTCTGCTTCCTCTGGTGTGATGTCGTTACGTTGTAGCAGAATTTGTCTTAAAGAGTCGCGTTCTAACCGCGCCAGGCGTAAGGTGAGTAATTCGTGATCTGCTTCGTCATCCTCCAGCAATGGCTTAAAATCTTGCTGCATTTTTTCAGGCGTCAGATCTGCCTTACTTGTTACGAGTAGATAACTTTCGACACGTCGCTGTAACTCTTGAACCGCTTCGCGTTCTTCTTCGGCTCGCACAACCGTCAAAACTTCTTGCCGAATGCTTTCTAGCTGATCGGCAATCTCTTGAATTTTGGCTTGCGTAAAGACACCGCGTTGTTGTAGTAGATCTGCAAAATCCTGGCGCGAAATCTGCTCAAGCTGACGCCGTACGGTTCCTGGATCGGCAGATGGATCGTACAAAACGTCACGAAATTCTTGATTAACTTTTTCGCGGTTAATCTGCCAAGAATAAGTATTTAGTAAGTAGTTTTCAACATCTGCCCGAATCGTATTGTACGGTACAGCAGCACTTTTTATTCCTACTTGCTCCGCAACTTTTTCAGCTTGATCGGTTGCTTTATCTCGTGCTTGCGAAAGCGAACTCAAGATTTTCTCAACATCCAAATCTGATAGATCCGCTCTCCCCATAACAAGCCCCATTAAGGTTGTCAAACCTTGCTGAAGCGACATTTGGAAAGATCCTGCACCTTTGGTATCTGAGCCTTGCTTTCCTTTGTCCGAACGTACTTCCGCAATCAGTTGCTCTACCTTGGCGCTTAATTCGTCCGTTTTGGCTTGCCCAGGTTGTACCGACTTGAGGTAGTCTATCAACTCACCCATACGGTCTTTTTGGGGTGCTTGCTGCGATACGACTTGTCGCCATACACTTTCGAGTTGATCGACGATGCGATTAATATCGCGCCGTGAAAGATCAGTACGACTGCTGACTAACTCTACAAATTTCTGGCGATCGATGTTCCGCAGATCTTCGGTACCCGCAATTTCTTTTAGCTGCGGATCGTTCAACAAATTTTCAAATTCCTTACGGATATTGGACAAGTTCAATTCAGGAGGACGAAGCGTGTCCAAATAATCTTCGATGTTTTCCCGAATTGTCATTGGGTCGATCGCGCTACCGAGTTCGCGACGTACCGCCGCTGCCGCTGCTTCAGCTGTGGCTACGACTTGGTTGTTAACCGCCTTCGCCCCCAATGCAGCTGTTGCTGTGCCAATAATTGCTTGCAATCCTGATGTTGCGGTATTGACAACTGAGCCGACTAGGGAACCTACAGTAGTGGAACTAAACCAAAACAGGAGTAAAAAATATGCTCCCCAAATGACAAGCCCTAGAATCGCGCCTAGTCCTACGTCTATAGTTAACAAGCTTAGTTTTACTGCCAAAAGACAAGCAATGAATAAAGCAACACTAACTGTGACTAGTGTCCAAATTCCTACCGCAGTACCAATCTTACGAATCGTTCCTCCTACACTACCACCATCGCCACTCGATGAGTCTGAGTCTGAGTCTGAGGAACGCCCTAAGAAAGAAATGCCAGCAGCAACCGAAAGGTTTGTTAACACTAACTGAATAGCAAAGGCAAGAATAATACCAGAAATTAAAGCAACAAAGAATCTCGGTCCTGAGAAAACTAGTGCTGCTTCGGCTGGCGTTACCGCCCCTGGAGTGACTGGCACCTGCGCTATCCAAAATAGCGCTTGGTGTGGCTCCAGTAGTATTTCCGTATTCTCAAACATGATATCCCTTCGTCAAAGCCTAAATCAGGGTAAATTATAAGATTACATGAGAAAAAACTCTGTATCTTCAGCAATACTCAACTTTTTAGCTCAGAGTCTTTGAATCGGATAGGCTAAAGCATCCCCCTAAGGTCTGAAAACTTGTATCCCAAACAAAATTAGGTAAGCACAAGAATCAATAAAGTCTAGTAGCTTTCCTTACTCTAACTTTATTAACCTACGGCAAAATGTAACACTTTATTGAAATCTTTGAAGAATTACACCCTCCAACGGTGGAATTACTACCCGTAAAAATACCCTAAGAATCGCTCTTTAGACTTGGCTGAAGTTTGTATCTATAGACAGAAAGCATCGCTAAAATAGGTCGATACAGTTAAAGCATCAGAGATTTTTTCGGAGCAAAATTATGGATAGCAACACAAATATACCTCCAGTCGCTAAAGAGTATAACGGCAAAGACCGCAACGCTTTTCTGTTTGGCTGGAATCCACAAGCTGAAATCTGGAATGGACGCTTAGCAATGATTGGCTTTCTCGCCTATTTACTCTGGGATTTAGCCGGTTATAGCGTTCTGCGTGATGTATTACACTTAATGACCTACTAAATTCAAAACAACTCGCTCGCGAGTAGTGTGGTTACAACTTTAATGTGCCTATTCGTGAGCAAAGATGCATTTTTTTGTCTTGAATAAGTTTCACTTAAGAACAAATCTTATTTCATCAACGTCAATCAGGATAACTAAATTAGTAAGAGCGATCGCTAATAAATTTTTGAATAAAAATAAATATTTGAAACGCAATTTAGGTAGATCTTTAAATCGTAACAGCTACTTAAAAAAAGATAATTTTTAATTCATCATTAAGCAAAAAAAATGGTTACACCACTTAGCGTCAAGAGTCAAGGTTGCTCTCTAGAGAACTTTGAAAAGATTATCTTATAGATGGCGTGCGCTTCATAACAAACACGCCATTACAATACATCAAATATTAGGTGATGGGACAAACACTTCTGATGTAAAGCTACCATGTAATCCATAAGGAACATGATGCTTGAGGTGGAGACGCGCGATCGCACCTTGCTCTAAATTACGCGCATTTAAAATCACCACATCCGAACGATGGTACGTTGCATCGTAAACTAACGCCAATATCCAGCCATCATCTTCACTTTCACCGCCAGGGCGTTCTACAAAAATTGGTTCGCTAACAAAACCACGTGGTGCAGCACTCCATAATTGTCGCTGTCCTGATTCTAAATCAACTTTGAGAATTGCTTGCAGAGGCGCATTTCCAGTTGCTGCGTGCGCCGCCCCCATATATAAATACCGACAAGCACGTCCAACTTTTTCGGGGTGCATCGTGGGAAATTCGCAACAGCGTGGTTCAATTAATTCTCGCGATACGGTTTGCTGTTGCAAGTTGACATGAAAGCGCCACATCTGTCCTGGTTTAAGTGCATCAAAATCAACTTGTTTGAAATCGCTTCCGGCTTCGACTTCAGGAAACGATTCGTAACAAATTGAGTCAATGAAAATTTCATCACCTTGCTCAAACGCATTCGCATGATGAAAGACAAAACCAGATTGCGTTTCTAAAATTTGTACCTGGCGCGATTTATTTCGCTCAATCACAACAATGCGGGTGGGTTGATTTGGGAGAAACTTGATACATTCTCCCGCACCGCGCAAACCTAAAACAAAAGGAATCGGATTAAATGCGATCGGGTTTTGAAAGAAGATGCAGTAATTTTCGGTAATGGCAAAATCGTGAATAAAGGCGAATCCAGGTACATTGTGCGCGTGTTGGCGAATCACGTTACCCGCTGGATCTAATTCAAAAATCGTAATTGTCGAAGACAAACCAGGCTTAATCGAGAAGTTGACCATGCATGGTACGCCACCATCTTGATTACACCTCGGATCAATTCTCGGATGTGCAGCAAAAGCTTCGCCATCTGCTAAAACGCCGTTGAGTGAGTCTTTACCCAAAGTTTCCAATGTGACTGGATCGAGGCGGTGGGGATCAGCGGCTTCCCATAATGCGAGAAGTTTACCGCCCCAGTAGACAACGTTGGTGTTAGCGATATTTTTCAATCGCAGATCGAAAGCGTTTGCTAGCCAACCACCAGGCTTTTGCGTACCAAAAACACCACGATAGAGGATTGTGCCAGCTTTTTGTTCTTCTATAAACGCAGCAGTACGGATAAAACGATTGCGGAAGTGCGCGCGACCATCTTTAAAGGCGATCGCACTAATCATGCCATCACCATCAAACGGATGATGAATTGGAGTACCATTAATATCTAATAACGCTGGACCATTGCGGAACAAAGTTCCTTGCAACTCTGGTGGAATTTGCCCCTCAATGTTGTCAATCCAGTAATCGTATTCGGTTTTGAGTGATTCATATCCTCCTTGCCAATCTTGGCGTTGATAGGAGTGTGTAGGAACTGTAGATGCGCGTTCGTGAAGTTGCATAGCTGTAGTGGCTAATGGTATAAGACTATAAAGCTAAAATCTACTCTGCGGGTTCTTCGGCTGGCTGTTGCAATAGTGACTGCGGAACTAACTCAGACATCAATTCTGGTAACAATGCTTGTCCACCATGTTGCTTGGTAGGAGTCGCATCAGCATCGACTTTTACATCAGGTTCAATTGTTCGAGTTGTGATTTCGGTTGCCGGTAGCCAATTAAGAAACGGTAATGGTAGTAGTGTACTAACGTTCGCAATGACAACTAGTATCCAGAGGTTTTGAAAGTTGGTTTGCGTAATCCCCATCCAATGCATGAGTAACGCTCCCAATTGATAGGAAAGCAACCCTCCTAAATTAGAAATCGACATTAAGAGTGCAAATAAGGTTGCTTCCACCCCTGGAGGGCATAAACGTGCCGCTAATACTAAAACTGGCATATACGCAATCTGCCCCATCACTGTGAGGATCAGATTATCGCCAATACTAAACCAATGATCGTCAATTCCTAAAGCACGGTTAGTATGAGTTACGAGTAGTAACATACTCATTCCTAAAACGGCTGAGAGTGCGGTACTCCATCCAAAAATGACGCGAAACGGGACACTTTTCAAAAAGCGATGAAACAACCACACGCCAAGAAGCGAAGCGATGCTGGTGACTAGGCGGACTCTGCCTAAAAACTCTGGTTCAAATCCTAATTCGTTTGTCGTGAAGAAAAAGAAAGCCGCGTCAGCTGTGGGAGTTGCTTGCCAAATAAACACAAATGCGGTAGGAAGCCAAATAGCTTTTTGCGTTATCGCTTTACGTAATTCTCCCAATTGATGCTTCACAGTCAATAAGTCGGGCTTCTCGCTAACCGGAGACTCGCTAATCAACCAAGCAACTATTGAGACAATCAATGGAAAAGAAGCCGTAATCCAAAAGATCGTGCGCGTGGAAAAGTGTTCGAGAAGCAATCCACTAAAATAGGCGGTGATTAAGCCACCAAAAGCTGATGCGCCCCAACACAGCGATTGTAACGAGCCAACCTCTCCTTGCGATTCGGCGCGCGCACGTTCTACGACAAGCGAGTCAACAATGACATCACCGATCGCGACTGATAAAGAACCAAGTGCGAGTGCTAAAGTTGCAGCGGCGGAACTATGGACGAGCGTTGCTAAACCCACCCAGGAAAGCGACCCTAAGATTCCTGACAAGATGAGGTAAGGACGCCGGCGGTATCCGAGAATCGGCAAACCATCGGAAATGAACCCAAATAGAGGTTTAACGATCCAAGGCAATGCCACAATCCCAAACAGCGCTGATACCTCAGCTGGACTTAGTCCCAACTCATCTTTGAGGAAAAAGCTCACCGCTAGCCGTGCCAACCCCAGAATCCCTTGCACAAAGTAAACCACTAGAATGCCGAGTAACTCTGGAGTGGGTTCTATACCAAAAAACACTGCTTTTGTCAAGGAGCTTTTCAAACTCGTACCACTTGGAGAAATAAACATTGATAATTCTTAATAAATATCAATGATTACTATAGTATCCATCTACCCTAGGATGTGTAACCCCTATGTCAAAGAAGGGAGCAGAGGGGCAGAGGAGAGATAATACTTATGAACTTCTCTTTTACTAATCACTCTTTTGCTCTACATTACTCAAAATTCACACACTCTTTCACTAACCACTAGCCACTCGATTTAATCACTGAACTAAGCTTTATAAAACTCCTTTTGAACTGGGAATTGCCCCTGCACGTCGGGGATCGACTTCTAGCGCCATGCGCATCGCTCGTGCAAAAGCTTTGAATGTAGCTTCAATGATGTGGTGCGAGTTGATACCATCAAGTTGGCGAATGTGTAGCGTCATTTGACTGTGGTTGACGATCGCGACAAAAAATTCGCGCACAAGTTGAGTGTCGTACGTCCCTACGCGCTGAGTTGGAATTTGTAAGCCGTAGCTGAGGTGAGGGCGTCCCGAAAAGTCTAAAGCAACTTGTACCAAAGCTTCGTCTAACGGCGCGAGAAAGTTGCCAAAACGGACAATTCCCTTGCGATCGCCTAACGCTTTATTCAGCGCTTGTCCGAGAGTAATACCAACATCCTCATTCGTGTGATGGTCGTCAATTTCGAGATCGCCTGTTGCTTGAACGTCTAAATCAATCAAACCATGCGACGCAATTTGATGCAGCATATGGTCAAGAAACGGAATGCCCGTTGCTGCTGTACACTGACCTGTACCGTCAAGATTTAAATTCACTTGGACATCAGTTTCACCTGTACTACGGCGAATTGAAGCTGTCCGCGCTACGGTAATGTTTGAGATTTGTTGTAGGGTGTCGCCCTGGTCTGGAGGATCGCTTAACTGCATGAAGTCAAAATTAACGAGAACAACTCTATTACCATGCTACAATTTCGTGAACCGCAGGCGAGATGCCTGCTTCCCAAAACCTTAATTTAACTACATTCCCATAATTTCGTAGCCAGCATCGACGTACAAAATTTGTCCAGTAATACCGCTTGCGAGATCGCTACACAAAAAAGCTGCTGCATTACCAACTTCAAGTTGAGTTACGGTACGCCGTAAGGGAGCAACTTCTTCGACATGGTGAATCATGTCTAAAATACCGCCAACAGCAGAAGATGCAAGCGTGCGGATAGGACCTGCGGAAATCGCATTGACGCGAATATTTTGTGAACCAAGTTCTGAGGCTAAATAGCGAACACTCATTTCTAATCCAGCTTTGGCAACTCCCATGACGTTGTAGTTGGGGACGACGCGATCGCCACCTAAATAAGTCAGTGTCAGAATACTTCCACCTTCTGTCATTAAAGGCTTCGCGGCTGCACTTAGCTGAATGAGCGAATAAGTGCTAATTTCTAAAGCCTTCGCAAACCCTGATCGCGATGTCTTACTAAACTCGCCGCCTAAATCTTCTTTATTAGCAAATGCAAGACAATGAATCAGAATATCAAGCTTGCCCCATTTTTCTTGAATCGCGGCAAAGGTAGACTCAATCTGTGCCTCGTTTTGAACATCGCAGGGAACAAATAAGCTAGGGTTAAGTGGTTCTACAAGTTCTGCCACTTTTTTTTCCATCTTTCCCTTCTCATCAGGAAGGTAACTAACGCCAATATTGGCTCCTGCTTTATGCAGTTGTTGGGCAATTCCCCAGGCGATCGAGCGATTGTTAGCAATGCCTGTTACTAAAGCATTTTTTCCCGTTAAATCTAGCATGGTAGTTAACTTATGCAACCTTCTTGAGGATACTGGAATCTGAGAAGCTTTTTCAGCATCAGGGCTACCGCATACGCGCATCGCTTATAGAACCTTCAGAATTCTGGATTTGTCCGTCAACCTTGTGAACAAACGTTCTTCCTCAATGCTGAGGGAAAGCGACAGGAAGAGGGCACAAATTTCCTTGTAAATACTTAGTTTCTCACTTAAGAGGTTGACAAGTTATGCTAACTAGTAGTAAGTGGACAAATTGTATGTAAATTAATCTAAAGTCTTGATTTAGGGGTAGGAAATTTGCCATTTTAGATTTTATGTAAATTAGACTACAAAATCCCAAATGCAAGTCGGTTTAAGTGATTTAAAGTCTCAAACTCGCGTGTGGAATGTTGAATTGGTGTAAGCTTTCGAGCATCGGTAAGGGCAAGGATATATGGTCGTGACGCAAGATAGACCGCTAGCAGCTGTATTTCGTCAGGTAGGCGCTGGCTCGTTTCCACCAGTTGTGGAAACTTTTGAACGAGGTAAAACGATATTTTTTCCTGGCGATCCAGCAGAACGAGTTTATTTTCTCATCAAAGGTGCGGTGAAGCTTTCACGCGTTTACGAAGCGGGAGAGGAAATCACGGTAGCGCTGCTGCGCGAGAACAGTGTTTTTGGGGTTTTGTCACTGCTGACGGGGAACCGTTCAGATCGGTTTTATCACGCCGTGGCGTTTACACCCGTAGAGTTATTATCCGCACCGATAGAACAAGTAGAACAATCTTTAAAAGATAATCCTGAATTATCAATGTTGATGCTGCGTGGTCTATCGTCAAGGATCTTACAGACAGAAATGATGATTGAAACCCTAGCACACCGCGATATGGGTTCGCGCTTGGTTAGCTTTTTGTTAATTTTGTGCCGTGACTTTGGCGTGCCTAATGCAGATGGGATCACAATCGATCTGAAACTGTCACATCAGGCGATCGCTGAAGCAATCGGTTCGACTCGCGTCACTGTCACTCGGCTACTCGGAGACTTGCGTCAGGAAAATATGATTTCTATACACAAGAAAAAAATTACAGTACACAACCCAGTGGCGTTGAGTCAACAGTTTAGTTAGTTGCTGTGGTGAGGAAGTTGTCGAGATGGAAGAGTGCGATCGCGAGATTCGTCTCAAATTCCCTCGCTGAAAAACAGCGAGCTTCCTCCTAAAAGGTAGTAGGCTGTATCTGGAGGGGTAATAAAAAGCTAAAAATGACCACCGGATACATTTTGATTGCATCGATTTTGATTTTGGGAGGCGTAATCGCAACGGTGGGCGATCGCCTAGGTACGCGAGTTGGTAAAGCACGGTTAAGCTTATTCAACCTGCGTCCGCGTAATACAGCTGTCGTGATTACCATTTTGACGGGAAGTATCATTTCAGCTTCGACGTTAGCAATTTTATTTGCAGCAGATGAGCGATTACGCACTGGAGTATTTGAATTAGAAGCAATTCAAAGCGAACTGCGCGACAGACGCCAGCAACTAGAAGCCACACGTCAACAACTCGAAGCGACAACCCAAGAAAAAATGCAAGTCCAACAGGAACTCGTGCAAGCAAGAGCCGAACAAAGAGCCGAGCAACGAGAAGCCCAACGACGCGAAGCCGAAGCGCAGCAACGCTTAGAAGCCATCAATGAATCACTACAAGCAGCGCGGACACAACAAGCACAAACGCAAGCACAACTCAATCGCACCCAAGCCCGACAATCGCAAACACAAGCACAACTCAATCAAACACAACAAGAGTTAACTCAGGTTTCTGCGCAGTTCCAGCAAGCACAAGCCAGGTTAAAAACGGTTTCGCAACGCGCCAGAGAACTACGCACTGAAATTCAACAAGTACAAGCTGAATTGCAGCAGTTAGTCGAGCAACGCGACCAACTCAAAGCGCAAATTACGCAACGCGATCGCGAAATCGCGAAACTCGATGAAAGTATTACGCAACGCGATCAAGTAATTGCACAACGCGAAAGCCGCTTGAAACAATTAGAAGTTCAACAAAACTATCTCGAACAAGAAGCGCAAAGTCTCGAAAGAAACCTACAAGTATTGCGACGCGGAAATGTTGCATTGTTTCGCGGTCAAGTGTTAGCGGGTGGTGTTGTGCGAATCGTCGATCCCAAAGCGG
Source organism: Chroogloeocystis siderophila 5.2 s.c.1 (assembly GCF_001904655.1). Taxonomy (NCBI): domain Bacteria; kingdom Bacillati; phylum Cyanobacteriota; class Cyanophyceae; order Chroococcidiopsidales; family Chroococcidiopsidaceae; genus Chroogloeocystis; species Chroogloeocystis siderophila. The sequence continues at coordinate 155,149 of NZ_MRCC01000001.1, forward strand.
CGCGTCAAGCCGTCGATCAACTGTTGGGAGAAGCAAATCGAACAGCGCTGCGATTTACGCAACCTGGTATCGAACAAGTCAACGCGCAAGTTGTCAATATCTCGCCTGCACAAGTAGACCAACTCATTGCGCAAATTGATGATGGGCGTGATTACGTTGTTCGCATTATGTCAGCGGGAAATTATGTTTTGGGCGAACGATCCGTACAAGTGATCGCCGATGCTGCGCAAAATCAAGTTGTATTTCGTCCTGGAGATGTCTTAGCCGCAATCTCTGCTAATCCTGCTACTATGTCAGACACCGAACTCAGACAGCGGGTAGAACTTCTTTTAGGAGCTTCTAATTTTCGCGCCCAAAGAGCGGGTATCCTAGGCGATACGATCCAAATTGGCGATAATCGAATTGAAACATTGATTGGTTTTATTGAACAACTCAAACAATACAATCAGCCGGTTGAAATTCAAGCGGTAGCAGCAGAGGTCACGTACACTGCTGGACCTTTGAAAGTTGAATTATTAGCAACGCAAAATGGGCAAGTTGTGTTTCGTACCTAGTTACAAGGGGTCAGAGGTCAGGGAGTTATTTTGATTACTTGCTTCGCATTTAAGAAAATCGCTCACGCTTGCTTAATTAAAGCAAAGACAATTAAACATTTTTGAGGTTAGGATTATTAGCTCACCCGACCTCAGACCTTTGATCCCCGACCTCTCAGAAAAAGGTTTGTGTCAATGCAGCCAACTATTTTAGGGTTTGATCCAGGGCGCGATAAGTGTGGAATCGCAGTGATGGGACTCGACCGCAAGTTGTATTACCATCAAGTTGTTTCAGCAACAGCGGCGATCGTCTCAATTACACAACTTCGTCAACAATTTCCCGTATCGTTAATCGTCATCGGAGATCAAACAACTGCTAAAAATTGGAAACAAAAACTAGAGAAAGAACTCTCCGAACCTCCATCAATTGTCATGGTTGACGAACGATATACATCCTTAGAAGCGCGCGATCGCTACTGGCAAATGTTTCCCCCACAAGGCTTGCAACAGCTACTTCCACGCGGTTTACGTCAACCACCAAAACCTATCGATGATATTGTCGCCATTTTGTTAATCGAAAGATATCTCAATCGCCTAGCACAATGAGGTTTTGAATTTTGAGTCGTGAAGTGTTGAGTTTAAGACAGTTACGAGTTCTATAGCAAAACGTATTAGATTAAGACATTTATAATCCTGAGTCTTTGTTACCACAGCGAGAACGTCTTTGCGCAGGTTAAGAGCGTTGAGGGGAGTTTTCAAGACAAATCTTTCAAAAAGCTAATTGCTAACTGCGATAAGTGCCAAGTGTCTAGAAAAAGTAAAAAGCGAGAAAATTAAGAAAATTCTCTTATAATTCAAAACTATTCACTAACCATGTGTTGCTCACCCCTCGCTTCTACTAAAGTTCTGCACGAATAGTAAAAGCGTAATCTCCTCCTGGTTCGAGTTGATAATCTTTCTGTTCTAGAAAGCGTCCTAACGGTTCCTTAATAAGCGCACGACCTTGAGAAGGTTTGACAGACAATTCACCGCGCCGAAAGCACCATTGAAACTGCCATTCAAAATCACCGGCTCGTACTTCTCCTTCTAAGAAGCCAAACTGCCAGGATTGTCGTGTAATCCTAACATGGGCAGTAGTTTCAGGCAATCGCTTACGACTCACAATCCTTTGCTTCCCAATTTCGACAATGAACGATTAGATTATTAACTTCCATTGTGCCTATAGGTCATAACTCGGAACAAAGATACAAAGACATAAATTTGGGTACCCTTCCTAGGGTATATCGTTTTATAGAGATCAGCGTTTTTCGAGCCTCCTTCAAAGGCGAAAAAACCGAACAACCTTTTGACATAAAAGATGATTAGGATCGAGATGAAGCATTGCGAAACTGCTGATACGTGGAGGTAAGCCAATTGACTTTTGCATCGCCTGATCCAATTTCTGATGGAAATCAATTGTTTCAAAATTTTGAGCAGCGCCAAACATCATCAGAATCGCTTGGAGAAAGCACATCTTCACTTTTAGATGATTGGGATGATGCAGAATTAGAGCGTGCGATTTCTAGCGTTGCCGAGATTCAAGCAGAGTTAAATTATCAACAAGCAAAAAATACACTCCACAATTTAGTTACAAAGCTCGATCTTACGTCTCAAGAGCGGCATGGTTTAGAAGCTGAGATTCAGCAATTAGAAACGATGCTAAGCAACCTAGAACGCCAAGTATTACAAATTGCTGCTTTTGGTATGGTAGGGAGAGGCAAGTCATCGTTACTCAATGCTTTAGTCGGAGAACCTGTGTTTGTCACAGGACCACTACATGGCGTAACGCGTACAGCATCGCGTGTAGCTTGGAGCGTGAGCGAAGAAAGTATTAATGGCGATTCGTATCAAAAAGCGACACTTACAGGTGCTGGAAAGTCGCAGATTGAACTGATTGATACTCCAGGGTTAGATGAGGTTGATGGTGAAACTCGAGCTGAACTAGCAACGCAAGTCGCGGCGCAAGCTGATTTGATTTTATTTGTTGTGGCGGGTGACATAACGCAGGTAGAACACATAGCCTTATCACAACTGCGCGAAGCTGGCAAGCCAATTTTGCTTGTATTTAACAAAATAGACCAGTATCCACAAACTGATCGCCTAGCGATTTACCACAAAATCCGCGATGAGCGTGTCCGCGAGTTACTTTCTCCTGATGAAATTGTGATGGCGGCAGCTTCGCCATTGGTAAGGACGGCGGTGCAACGTGCTGATGGAACGCGTGGAGTTCAACTCCGAGCCAGTACGCCGCAAGTCGAGGAACTCAAGCTCAAAATTTTAGAAATTTTGTACCGCGAGGGCAAAGCTTTAGTAGCACTTAACAGTATGCTTTATGCCGATCGCGTCAACGAGCAATTAGTTCAGCGTAAACTCGAAATTCGCGATCGCAGTGCGAATCAATTAATTTGGCGTGCTGTGATGACGAAAGCAACCGCGATCGCACTTAATCCATTAACCGTTGTTGATTTGATGAGCGGTGCGATTATTGATATTGCTTTGATTCTCAGCCTGTCGAAACTCTACGATATTCCTATGACGCAAACGGGTGCGGCTGGATTGTTACAAAAAATCGCTATCAGTATGGGGGGAATCAGTGTCAGTGAGTTACTGACAAATTTAGGCTTAAGTTCGCTCAAATCATTACTGGGTGTCTCTGCAACCGCGACTGGCGGTCTTTCGCTAGGTCCTTATATCTCGGTCGCATTGACGCAAGCTGGAGTGGCTGGTGTGTCATCTTATGGTATCGGACAAGTCACCAAGACTTACCTCGCCAATGGTGCAACTTGGGGTCCTGAAGGTCCTAAAGCTGTTGTGCAAAGTATCTTGGCTTCGCTCGATGAAGCTTCAATTATTAATCGGATTAAAGATGAATTGCGCAGTAAGTTAGGAGTGAGGAGTGAGGGGTGAGTGACTAGAGAACATTATATTATATATTATTTCTCCTCTGCTCCTCTGCACCCTCTGCATCCTCTGCTCCGCTGCTCTTTTGCTTTCTACTAACGTGGTGGTTGATTGCGTTGTTCTTGGAATGAACTCAAGAGGTTACGCACTTGTTGCGCGGCGATATCGCGTCCACCTAAGCCAAAGGCGATCGCTACTGCGACTGCAACCGCACCGAGAAGCAATCCAAAGGCTAAGTTAACAATCTCGGTTGCAATGCCAATTTGTTGCAGTGCTAGAGCCGAAACAAAGACAATGATTGCAATTCGTGCTACTTGACCTAAAAGTTGTGCCTGACGATTGCTAGAGGAACTGACAATTAAGCTATATGCCAGGTTGGCAAGAAATAAACCGATCGCAAACACGATCAAGCCAGCCAAAATGCGCCCGAAGATCACAATCAAACCGCTTACGAGTGCGGTGAGTGCGGGAATATTTAAGATATTAACTGCTGCTACTGTTGCAAACAGCATAATTCCCACTAAGGTAATAATTCCGGCAACTTCTGATGGCGTGCGCGTTGTGATCGCGGCGGCGGCGTTCTCAGTTGTTGTGCGCTCAGGTTGCAAAATAGTTTCTTGGTCGCTACCAGGAGGTGGAATCACAAAAACTTCTTCGGTTCTTCTAATATCCGAAGGCACGCGGCGGCGTTGCAAGCCTGACAAGCCAATCACAGAGAAGATGTTATCAAAGCCCAAGCTAGAGAGAATGTTTGTAACAAGATCTGCTACAAAGCGCCCTAGGAAATAACCTAAAATCAGAATTAGTGCCGCAGTAAAGATTGCGGGTAGCGCGTTGAGGATTTGCTGAAGCATCGCGATCGCCGGAACAGAAATCGCATTAATCCGCAGCGCATTTAACGCCGCAATTGCTACCGGAATTAAAATCAGCACGTAAACAATTGTGCCGATAATTCCTGACAAGGACTGTGTCGATGTACTGGTGCGAGTTCTTCCCAACCCGAACCGTTCGCCCATTTGATCGACTCCGGTTGACGCGAGCAAATTGGTAACAATTCGCCGGACAACTGTTGCGAGTAACCAACCCGCAGCCGCGATCAAAACTGCTGCTAAGATATTTGGCAGAATCAACAGAATTTCATTAACAAGGTTCTGTACTGGTAGCAGCGCCTGTTGCAGCCCTAAAGTGTCGAGAACCGGAATGAGAAACAGTAAAAAGATGAACCAGTACAGCGCGTTGCCAATGGTTTCGCTCAACGACATTCGGTTCGATTCGCGCGGTTCGTCGGGCGATCGCTGATCTAAACGTTCATCGAGTCGTAATGCTTGCAATCCCCGTGTTGTAATCAGTTTTACGAGCGTCGCAATTAACCACGCCACGCCAAACAAGATGGCTGCGCCGATTATCCGAGGAATAAAGCCAAGAACGAGATTAAGGAAGTTGTTCAGTGGCTGCGATACGGCTTGTAACTGGAGAGTTTGTAAAACTGCGACTGCCGTAAATAAGATAATAATCCAGAAGACAATGTTGCCGATTAAGTTTTCGACGCGTGGGAGTTCGCCTGTTTCACTACGCCCAACGACTCCGGCGGCGATGCGGTTATCTAAATTAGTACGGTTTAGGAGTCCTTTGGTGATTGATTTGGCGATCGCAGCAATAATCCAACCAATAATTAATACCAGCAGCGCTGCTAATAAATTTGGCAGAAACGACCACAAACCTGCTAGTAAGCCCGTCGTGAAGCCCACCGTATCTTGTACAGCTTGTCCTGTTTGCTGTAGTGGTTGTCCTGCTGGAGCTTGTTGTTGAAATTGTGCCAGTATTGCATTACCGATTATTGGCACTTTTACTCCGTTTGCTATACCTTGCCAAGTTTCATTCATGGTTTTTTAGAGTAAACGTCAGGTGTGAGGAGAGAATACGAATTTTCCTTGCAAAATTTAGGTTACAGTAGATAATCCTACATTTGAGTCGGGTATTTCGCTTGCATTATACGAGGAAACCGCCTAGAAAAATAGAATATTACGTCAATATTTAGAGTGCTGGCGAAGTTTGTCGTTTGGCATCTACCTGTATGCGTAATTAGCTCTAAAAATTCAGTTTTTTCTCATTTTTTAATAGAATTAAATACTTTAAGGGAGAACTAGAGACACGATAAGAAAATTGTTTTCCAGCTTAGTCGAGTTGACCTCTAGTTGTCAGCACAAAAGCTAAGTTTAATTGCAGCAATGAGGAAAAGGTTAAAAGTGTCGCAAGCGAAAAGAGCAAGCGTCTAGATTAATGTCAGCAAAACTACTGTCCCTGTGTCACACTGTGTGAAAAGCTTGTTTTTGTTAGTGACACATTTTTATCAAAATTGCTGGATTTTTTTTAATAATGGTAAATTTTAATACGGTAAACTAGCTCATGAATCACAACTGCCTTTCAACTTCCTTCGGAGCTATTTAAGCAAAGTCTGCAAGGCAGCACAATATAATTAAAAGCTCTGCACAAGAGTGTACTTACGGGGCTAGGGTTTATCGAGTAGCAAATTGGTTTGCCATTCTTTCTTGACAAGGGAATCTTACTAGTTCTACTTTATAAACTGACTCAGTAAGCAATATCCTGCTGAATATTTCATCGCTACTTTGGCTAATCCATGCCTATTAGTCAATTAAAACAGTCAATTGATATCAATGCCAGTATAGACGTAATAGACCGCTGCATCACAGATCAAACGTTGATGCATCGTTGGCTCAATCCGCTGCTCTACTGTGAACCGATAGGCGCTTGGAGTACTGAAATTGGTAGCCGTAGCCGCTTTGTTATTCAAATTCCGCTTTTCAAACCTACCTTACATAATGTCGTCATCGAGCGGTCGCCTGGATTGGTAGTATGGGAGTTTCAAGGTTTTTTTCACGGACACGATCGCTGGGAATGTCAACCACGCGCTCAAGGAACGCATTTACTTAACCACTTCGAGTTTGAAATCCCCAATCCTGTGGTTCGCTGGGGCTTTAATACCTTTGCTTTTGCGTTGACACAAAAAGATATGCAAGCCCAATTACATCGCCTGAAGCGCTTAGCAGAGGTAATAGAAGCGCAGGAGAGAATAGATAATTGAGTTTAAGAATTGCTTCCTAGTTGATTGAGTAGACGACGAATCACTGGCGCATCAGAGGCTTGGGGGACTTTTGCGAGATACGTTTGCAGGTCGTTAATTGCTGCATTCCAGTTACCAAGTTGGTAATAAAGTAAACCGCGATCGCGTATTTCGATTGGTATATCAGGAAATAATAGTAAGATTCTTTCTACAGCTGCGAGGGCTTTTGCTAACTCTTCTTTTTGAAGATAGGCAAATTTGAGGTTAGTCAGCATTCGTGCCAGAAACTGCCGATGAGTAACAGCATCTAAAAAGGAACTCTCAAGCTTCACTGGCTGCGCGTAAATTTGACTCAGCTTGTCTTGACAATCTTCAGGAAACAACACCTCACCACGGTGAAAGGGATCGACAAAGATTTCCATTTGTTGGATATTAGGGCGGATCAGGAAATGTCCTGGCATTCCCACTCCCAACATCGGAAAATCAATGCGTTTAGTCACTTCTAAGTAAACTAAAGAGAGTGTAATCGGAATTCCTGTCCGCCGCTCAATGACATCATTTAAAAAACTATTACGAGGGTCGTAGTAGCTTGTTGTGTTACCACTAAATCCGAGATCGTCATACAAGTAACGATTGACAGTCTGAATAATCCGCAGTGGGTATTGTTCGCTTGGCAGCTGTTCTCGTACTTCAGCCGCCATTGTATCAAGTGCATTCAGGTATTCTTCGATATCGAGTTGCGGATATTCTTCTTGCGCGATGTAAAGTGCGGCTTTGGCTAAGTCGATTTGAGCGTCTGGTTGATGAATTTCTTGAAAGAAATGTTGGCGGGCTAAAGGGAAATCCATAAGGATTTTACTGGCTGAATAAAAGGAACGAGGGCGAGGTTACTACTGATTGCTTAGTAACAAGTAGTACATGAATATCTAGTTATATACAGTAAAATCAAGCTTGTTTTAACTTTCTAAGCAGTTATAGCGGCAAGTCAATTCTACAATTGATCCTAAAGTAGAAACACGTTTTGGTAGAAGATAGGAAGTTTATGCAGAGGTTCAGTTAATTAAAATCTCACCTGAGGACTGAAACAAATGTGATGCACGTTAAGACTCGCAAATGGCATAGATTTTTACTCAGTGCTAGAACGCGCATTTTAGCTTGGTATATTATTTTGATGGCTGCCTCTTCGGTGGTATCGATTTTTGCAATTCGTCAAGAGTTGTTTATGCGTGTCCAAGACCGAGTACAGCGATCGCTTAGGCAAGAAGTCGAGGAGTTTCGTAAATTAGCGAATGGTGTTAATCCGGATACGAATAGACCATTTACACGTAATGAAGTCACTGCGCTGTTTGACTTGTTTGTGTCAAGGAATATTCCCGACGATGATGAGTTTTTATTAACACTGTTAAATGGTAGTTTGTACAAGTATAGTCCTAGCGCGTTGCCCGAACCACTACAACAAGACTCGCCACTCCTGCAACGTTGGGGCAAACTGACTAAGCCAGAACGAGGACAGGTAAATACAACGCCAGGAGAACTACTGTATTTTGCACAGCCAGTCAGAATTACATATCAAGCCGAACCGCTTGACAGCACAGCAGAAGTTCAAGGAGTCTTTGTTGTTGCGCATATTACAACCGGAGAGCGTGAAGAAGTTGATGAAGCGATCGCGGTCGTTGTTAGGATTATAATTATCGTCTCGACCGCAGCCTCAGTACTTGCTTGGATAGTCGCAGGTAGAGTCTTAGCGCCTCTACGCCTACTGACAAAAACGGCGCTTTCGATTAGTCATAATTCTGATTTAACGCAGCGTATCCCCGTCCAAGGAACTGATGAAATCGCCGAATTAACGCTGACTTTTAATGAAATGATGAACCGGCTAGAGGATGCATTTGCGAGTCAACGTGATTTTATCAATGACGCGAGTCACGAACTACGGACACCAATCACAATTATTCGCGGACACCTCGAACTGATCAGCGACGATCCGCAAGAACGACGGGAAACAATCGACCTAATTGCTGACGAACTTGATCGCATGACTCGCTTTGTTGATGATTTGCTAATCCTCGCTAAAGCAGAACAACCAAAGTTTTTATGTTTAGAAACAGTAGATGTCGGGTCTTTAACTGAGGAAATTTACACCAAAGCGCGAACACTTGCAGTACGTAACTGGCGACTCGATAGTAAAGGTTGTGGTTCGATTGTTGCCGATCGCCAACGCTTGACACAAGCGATCATCAATTTGGCGCAGAATGCTACACAGCATACACAGCCTGGAGATGTAATTGCACTTGGTTCAATTGTGCGGAATGGAAAAGCACGTTTCTGGGTGAGCGATACGGGTGAAGGAATTGCTTATAACGACCAAAAGCGTATTTTTAAACGCTTCGCTCGCGGTGTCAATGGTCGTCGTTCAGAAGGTGCGGGATTAGGTTTAGCAATTGTACAAGCGATCGCCACTGCGCACGGCGGTCAAGTAGAACTTTCCAGCCAACCAGGTGTTGGTTCAACTTTTACGCTCATCATTCCTGTAGATTCTCCTGTCGCTTAATTTAATGCGATATCTCGATTGTTTACTTACTGGCGATGCAGCTTTTACAAAATACTCACTGTTGGTATGTTGAAGCGTAGAATGCTACTTTTTATACAAGTACTAATAGTGTAATATTTCGATAGCCAACTTTCTTACACAGGTGTGCATGTCTCTTAATAAAAATAGATCGAACGCAATGCCAAATTATATTCAGGAATACGCTAAAAAAAATAATCTTACGGTTGCGCAAGTCGAGCAACTCTACAAAGTTGAAAAAGATTTAGCTCAAAAATTGCGGAACTCAACAAAAGCAGAACGAAAATATCTTTATAGTCACGTGTATGACGAATTATTTCAAAAGATTCCTTTTCATCCGCAATTAATCAACACCGATCCTGAAGCTAACTTGCAGTGGAGTCATAGCCGGATGCGGTTAATCCGAGAATTCTTACCTCCAGAGGCAACGTTTTTGGAAGTAGGATCTGGTGATTGTTGTCTTGCTTTAGAAGTAGCGAAACTTGTTCGTAAGGTTTATGCAGTCGATGTTTCTAATGAAATTACAAAAAACATCAGCTTCCCGCCTAATATGGAACTTGTGATATCTGATGGTGTTAATATTCCAGTGTCTAATAGTAGCATCGACGTTGTTTACAGCGATCAACTGATGGAGCATTTGCACCCAGAGGATGCAATCGAGCAGTTACAGAATATATATAAAGCGCTTACTCCAGGCGGAGTTTACATTTGTCATACTCCTAATCGATTATCAGGACCGCACGATATTTCAGGTTGTTATGATGAAACTGCAACAGGGTTTCATCTTCAAGAATACTTGATTACTGATTTGTATAACTTATTCAAAAAAGTTGGATTTTCGCAAATGAGTTACTACAAAAGTACAGAAAACCTTCAGATAAAACTCCCCCTCACACCTGCTACGATAAAGATTATTGAGTTGAGCGAGCATACACTACTAAAACTTCCATACTCTTTGCGAAGAAAAATAGCTAGGTCTTCAATAATTTTTAGAGGAATATCATTAGTTGCGGTTAAACCAATAACTTGAAATGTACTGAATCTTTAATAGGACGGTGTTGCGATTTTAATTTGATTAGTTAAAGATTGTCTTTGGAATAAATAGCCTTGCAACTCATGAGCCATATTCTGATTGCTGAAGATGAACCTCGAATTGCTTCTTTTCTGGAAAAAGGACTCAAAGCAGCAGGTTTTACTACTGCAATAGTAAAAGATGGCAATGAAGTTATCGTGATGATCCAAAGCGATCGCTTTGACCTTTTACTATTAGATATCGGTCTTCCTGGTAAAGACGGTTGGCAAGTTTTAGAAGAATTACGCGGTTTAGGCGAGCAGTTACCAATTATTATCCTCAGCGCCCGCGATGATATCAACGATAAAGTTGCTGGGCTAGAAGGCGGTGCTGACGATTATGTTACCAAACCTTTTCGCTTTGAAGAATTGCTGGCACGGGTGCGGTTGCGGTTGCGGGACAAGCACGTACCAAAAGTGAATGAGGAAATCGTACTTAAGGTAGGAGATATTACTCTAGACTTGCGTGCGCGCAAAGCTACCGTAGGCGATCGCTTAGTCGAATTACCCGCGAGAGAATTTACGCTAGCAGAAACTTTTCTACGACATCCTGGACAAATTTTGAGTCGCGAACAACTCCTCAACCGCGTTTGGGGTTACAATTACGATCCTGGTTCAAATATTGTAGATGTCTACGTAGGCTATTTACGTAAGAAGTTAGGTAATAAATTTATTGAAACAGTTCGCGGTATTGGTTATCGCTTGCGAAGTTAACCAAGCTTTATCTCATTTTATCTTATAAACTCGTTTTTTATTCATTAATTAACTTTTGCTTAACCTTTTCTTGAAGAATGGTTTTTTCTCACAAATTATTCATTTTTAATTCATGAAAATTTGTCAAGGTATAGAAGTACGGGAGCAAAGTTACACTATTTATCTACCGTAACTCTGCTGTCTTTTTTACTAAAACTATAGAACTTAAGCAGAGGTCATTTAACGATGAGACTGATGGTTTATTCTCACGAGACATTCGGTCTCGGTAATATTCGGAGAATGCTATCTATCTGCGAATACTTATTAGAGTCTCTTCCTAACTTATCAATTTTACTTATTTCTGGATCACCTATGCTTCATAGTTTTAGGACGCCAGTAGAATTGGACTATATTAAATTACCTTGTATTAATCGCAGCTATTCAGGTAAATTGTCTCCCAAATATTTGGGTACACAAACTGATGAAACTCTCAAGCTTAGAGCCGATATTATTCTTGCAGCGACTGCGAATTTTAAACCTGATTTAATTTTAGTAGATAAAAAACCATATGGGTTAAATCAAGAGTTAAAACCAACGATTAACTATATTAAACAATTTCTACATAGCACCAAGCTTGTACTAGTTTTAAGAGATATTCTTGATTCACCTGAAGTTACTATAAATGAGTAGAAACAACAAAGTTATTATACAGTCGTTCAATGGTTATATGACAAAGTTTTGGTAGTAGGCTCGCCAGAAATTTTTGATTTCTGTCAAGAATATAAGTGCCCTCCTGCAGTAACGTGTAAGAGGATGTCTGAAAAGTCAAAGACTATGCCAATCGTCTCAACATAAGACGAATCATCGCAACTTGAATCATCGCCTCAGAAGTGGCAGGTAAAACCTCATAATCTTTGCTCAGTCTCCGACACCAGTTAAACCAACCAAAAGTACGTTCTACGACCCAGCGACGAGGCAAAACCTTAAATGCTTGAGCAGTGCCAGAGCGTAAAACTGTTTCGAGAATCCAATGGTAGGTATCCATGACCCAACGCATCAACCCCTCTCCTCGATAACCACCATCAACCCAAATATTGACAAGACGAGAAAATTGAGTTTTTCGTTGATGTCCAATAGCCAAGATTAATTTGGCGCCTTCTCTTTCTGGCAAGTTAGCGGCGGTGACAACCACGACCATTAACAAGCCTAAAGTATCAACCAAAATATGACGTTTACGACCTTTGACTTGTTTGCCTGCATCATAGCCAACACCTAAATGAATCATGGTGGCAGTTTCGACAGATTGGCTATCCAAGATTGCTGCCGAAGGACTAGGATGACGGTTACAGGTAGCTCGCATCCATTGTCTTAACTGCTCGTGAATCCTTTCCCAATGCCCATCTAAACGCCACTGCCGGAAATAGTGATATACCGTTTTCCACTAGGGGAAGTCATGAGGTAATAATGACCAAGCGCATCCCGCTACAAGTACATAAAAAATTCCATTTATGACTGCTCTCATATTGACGCTACGAGGACGACCGCCTACTTTAGCTGGTGGAATCAACTTCCTCAGTAATTCCCATTGTTCATCCGTGAGATCGGTACGATATGATTGACCCATGACTCTCGTTCTCTGTCATTTTTCGCTATTGACAGGTTATTGTAACGAGAGCTTTTTTACTTTTCAGACCTCCTCTAAGTCAGTTTACTACTACGTTTGTACGATCCGCTTGAAGGTAGCATTTTGATTGACGGGCACGATCTGCGCGGGTACAAGCTCGATTCTCTACGCCAGCAAATTAGCATTGTTTTACAAGACAGCGTGTTGTTTGCTGTCAGCGTCCGCGACAACATCTCTTACGGTTTCCTCGGCGCAACCCAACAACAAATCGCAGCCGCAGCAAAACTAGCAAATGCGCACGAGTTTATTATGGCAATGCCGCAAGGGTACGACACGATTTTGAGCGAACGCGGCTCAACGCTTTCTGGAGGACAGCGCCAGCGAATTGCGATCGCACGGGCTGCGGTTCGTCAACCACCAATCGTCATTCTCGATGAACCCACGACAGGCTTAGATAATCAAAATGAACGTGCTGTGAGCGAAGCACTCGATCGACTCACTGCGGGACGTACGACATTCATCATTTCCCATAACTTAAGAACAACTGAGCACGCTGACTTAATTCTTTACATTGAACGCGGTAAAATCCTGGAGACTGGCACACATCAAGAACTCATCTATCGTGGCGGTCGCTACGCTGCTTTGTACCGTATGCAAGCTGTCATTGGCAGCGAATCAGGAGAAGATTATGCCCTAGAAGTCTAAAAAACAATTTGAGTTAGCGACTGGTAAGCGGTCACGATAGACGCTATGGGTTTAACTCATAGTTCAAAACTTTTGAACTGTCTAGAATTGAAATCACAGTTGCGATCGACATGGCTGTGCTTTAACTGAGAAACGCTGTGGTTCAGCAGAACAAATCTGTATTGTCCTTCAAAGAAGAATATCTGATGCTTTGTATGACAGTTAGCACTGACAACTCTCGAAAGGAAAAGTTCAATGGACTCGCAGTCTAATGCTGAGGTAGGTTTTACCCGTGTCATTCTAGTACGTCATGGTCAAAGCACCTTCAACGCTGAAGGAAGATACCAAGGTCGTAGTGATGAGTCTGTGTTAACCGAAAAAGGTTATAACTCAGCTTATCAAACTGGAGTTGCCCTGCAAAAAATACCGATCGACGCGATCTATACGAGTCCCTTGCAACGCGCGATCGCTACAACGCATCAAATTATCAAGGGTCTTAGTCCCAGTGCTAAATCTTTAATCAAAATCAATACAGATCCCAATCTCACAGAGATTGATCTCCCTGATTGGCAAGGCAAAACTTTTGAGGATGTGCGCCAAAATTTTGCTGTAGAATACCAATGTTGGCAGCAACGTCCGCATGAATTTCAAATCAATCACCAAGATTCTCTGAGTAAAGCTTACTATCACAATGCTGCGACTGCTATAAAGCCAGAATTTCCGGTACTCAATCTTTACGAACAAGCAAAACAGTTTTGGCAAACGATTCTACCGCGTCATTTAGATAAAACAATATTAGTTGTCAGTCATGGTGGTACAAATCGTGCCTTGATTAGCAGCGCCCTCAATTTACCACCAGCACGGTATCACACAATTCAGCAATCAAACTGTGGTATAAGTATTCTGAATTTTCCAGCAAATAGCCTGTCAGCAAAGTTAAGCGCGTTAAATTTGACGTCGCATTTAGGCGAAGTTCTGCCCAAACTCAAAGCCGGAAAGCAGGGGTTACGCTTGTTACTATTACCTGTAGATGCGATCGCCCCAAGTCAATTGCTGCAATTGGCTGAATTTCTCAAGCCAGTATCGATAGACTTCAGCCTCACAAGTGAATTATGCACTTGCCAAGAAATTACCTCGCATCTTTTGCAGTATCATTCAACAACAGTGCAACTGCAAGTATCTAGACACAATTTTCCGCTTGTATGGCAACAAACGATTGATTCGCGCCGTTCATTGGCAACTAATACATTAGTGACCGGATTAGTGATTGCTAGTAGTGCCATTATTAAATGTATTATAGGTCAAATATTAGGACTCAATGCTAGTGATTTTTGGCGCTTGCAGTTAAATTCTGGTTACTTAAGTGTTGTTCATTATCCATTGAAAGATAGTTTACCTATAAGTCAAGCTATAAATCTGTCTGCTCCCTAAATAAATATCCTTTAATCGCCGGAGAAGATGTACATGAAAGTATTAGTAACAGGAGTTGCTGGATTTGTTGGATTTCATCTAGCACAACGCCTATTAAGTGAAGGTATTCAAGTTTACGGAATCGATAATTTAAATGAATACTACGATGTCAAACTCAAAAAAGATAGATTAGCTCAAATCAATTACCATCCTAATTTTTCATTTCAGTTTCTCGACCTTATTGACCGCGGAGGGATGTTTGATTTATTTCAAAATGTCGAGTTCGATTATGTAGTAAACTTAGCTGCTCAAGCTGGAGTTCGTTATTCACTCGAAAATCCGTTTGCTTATGTTGATAGTAATTTGTCGGGATTTGTTAATTTATTAGAAGCTTGTCGTCGCAGTCATATTAAACACTTAGTTTTTGCTTCCTCAAGTTCCGTATATGGTGCGAATAAGAAAGTTCCTTTTTCGGTGACTGATAACGTCGATCACCCGATTTCGCTTTACGCCGCCAGTAAGAAAGCTAACGAACTTGTAGCGCACGTTTATAGTCATTTATATAACTTACCAACGACAGGACTGCGATTTTTTACAGTTTATGGTCCTTGGGGTAGACCTGACATGGCTTATTTCAAGTTTGTACAGGCGATCGCTACAGGCAAGCCGATCGATGTTTACAATTTTGGCAAGATGCAACGCGATTTTACCTATATAGATGATGTCATCGAGGGTGTTGTAAGAGTTATGCATAAACCCCCGCAAAATCAAAAAAATCTGAGTACTGATGCACAGAATGAATCTACTGTCCCTTATAAACTTTACAACATTGGTAACAATAGCCCTGTAGAGTTAATGAAGTTTATTGAAATTATTGAAACGGCACTAGGCAAAAAAGCACAAAAGAATTTCTTGCCAATGCAGCCTGGCGATGTTCCTGCAACTTATGCCGATGTTGAAGATTTAATGGCAGATGTGGGATTTAAACCGAATACATCGATAGAGGAAGGTATGCATAAATTTATTCAATGGTATACAGAATATTACGCGCCAACTACGGCTTAAGCAGTGCCAAGTCTCTGTTTTATTAACTCTGACTTTTGCTATAGTCGCTACCAGAACCATACTTCCACGCATCAATCAATCTTTGACAGTAGTACCGAGGTACATCAGGTAAATTTTTGCTGCACACCTGTAGTGCGGTTAATTGAGCTAAACCAGAATAAACACCTAAACTCAAAAAATGGAACATCCAAGTCAATAAGTGATTTAATCCCACCTGGGGAATGATTTTAGCAACTAATACGGGATGCATAAATCCTGTTCTTAGCAGTGTTTTTGTTAACGCCGGAAATTGGACAACATCTTGTAGAAATGGTTTTAATACCGAATCTCCTAACAAATTCATTTCTTGAAATACGGCTGACAAGAGTTGATTGATTTGATCGGGTGCAACTTTTTGATTGACACCTACACTCATTGCTTTTTGAAATAGCCAGGTGACACTAATATTGGGTTGATAAGGTTGTAGGAGTGCTAAAGCCTGTACGGAAAGGGAATCGCAACTCAGCGCTTCATGAATACCAAAAGTTAAACGCTGGAGATGACGAATCATTGCACCAAAACCACCAAAGCTAACGGGAGACTGACTACTACTACTATCGCCAATTGGTAAAATGCGATTCCACGCAAGACGTAAAGGGCTTTGTTGATAAGAAGGAAAAAAGCCAAACAATGCTCGTTGCAGTTGTAACTGATCTAACGTGACATTCTGATACTCTGGCATTAAGCGCAGATAATCCTCAAACAAATCTTCTAAAGTAGGGCGATGCGGATGTGCATCCATGTATGTAAACAAATACGTTGTTCGCCCGTCGCGTGCGGGAAACGCTTCCCAAAAGTACTGACATTGGTTTTGTAGCGGGGTAAAAGAGACGAGTAAGTCTCCAGTATCATTCTCAGGAAAGCCAGTCGCACAACTTCCCACGACTAAGCAAATTCCATCCGGTTTTTTTCCTTGTCGGGCTTGCTGAACAATAGGAGAAGCGTACCCCATGGCATCAAGTAGCAAACGCGTGTTGAGTGGGGCGTCTCCTGTCTTGACAGCAACGCCATTAGGATGCACTGTAGCGCTGACAAAGGGTGTGTTCTCGAACAATTTACCGCCAGCTGCGAGAAACTTTGATTTAAGCGTTTCTAATAAATAAACTGGATCGATACCAATATTTAAAACATCGCGTACCCATACTTCGACACCATTATGGAAGCTAACGCGGGCGGGATTGTATTCGGTAGCGATCGCTTGTTCTAACTCAGCTTCAGTGAGTATGTTAAGTTCTAAAAAAACCTCCAACTCTTGGCGCGAGATATTCCACTCTTGATCTCTACCGCGCAAAATTCCTCGTTCAACAAGTGCTACACGCCATCCTCGTTGTGCTAAAGTACAGCCGATTAGAATCCCTAATGTTCCGCCACAGATAACCACATCCCAATCAACTGTCCCTAAAGCTTCCCGATCTTGGTGAATTACTAGGGGTACGGGATTGTTACCTTCTCTGATTGATGCTAAAAGGCGATCGCTACGACGTAAACTGTTGAGGATGTTGCCAGGCAATTGAGAGAGAATTTCTTCGGTAAGACTCATTGTGGAACATTGAGGATTTTATTCATCAAATTTTCTCAATGCTACTACAGCATTTTGTCCGCCAAAACCGAAACTAAAACAAAGAACCGAATGAATCTTACCTCGGCGTGGTGTGGTAACGAAGTCTAAATCAAACTCTGGTGTTTGCAATCCGACACACGGGGGTAATAATTGATCGCGTAATGCCATTAAGCAAAAAGCAGTACCCAAAGCACCAGAAGCACCTAAAGTATGTCCTGTGGCTCCCTTAGTGGAACTGACAGCAACGCCGTGCGGAAACAACATTTGTAGTATATTTGCTTCGCTTTGATCGTTGAGCTTGGTTGCTGTACCGTGCGTGTGGATATAGTCAATGTCTGTTGACAATAATTTACTACGTTCCAAACATTGCTTGACTGCTGCGATCGCGCTTCGACTTTGAGGTTCAGGTGTATTTGCGTGATAAGCATCACACGTCAAGCCAAAGCCGAGGATTTGCCCGTAAATTTTTGCCTGACGTTCCTTTGCTTGCTTGGCGGTTTCTAGAACAAACATCGCCGCACCTTCCCCTAACGCAAGTCCTTCGCGATCGCGATCAAAAGGATACGCTCCAGTTCGTGCCAATGCCCCCATTTGCTGAAAACCAGCCAATGTCAGTGGTGTTATTGGTGCTTCAACGGCACCAGCGAGTGCGCGTTGACATTGCCCTGTTTGAATTAGTTCATACGCCTGCGCAATTGTCCAGATCCCTGTTGCACACGCCGCCATCGGCGCTAAAACTGAATTCTTTGCGCCAATTTGACGTGCTGCTGTGATCGCTGGTGCGTGTGGTAATTTGTCCAACCATCTTTCTAGAGCTATTTCTGGTACGTCAAAATATATCTGTCGTGCCAAGTCTTCCCACGCCGCTTGATGGCTGCGACTTGAGCCTATAACCACGCCACATTCGGGTAGTGGCAATTTTAATCCTGCATCTTTAATTGCTGATGCGATCGCCAGCCAAGCAAGATCTTCTAACTCAGCTGGCTGCTGTGCGATCAGTGCTAACGGTCGTGGGTTGAGTTTTGCAAACGGCTGCTGTAAGCGAATTCCAGACTGACCAACTAGTAAATTTTGCCAACTCGTCTCTAGGTTTGTACCTAAAGACGAGATTAAGCCAATACCAGTAACAACAACATCCACAATTCAGGGGTGAGTGAAGATCTGCTGCTAATAGAAGATCCTAATGCTAGTTTTTATTCTCTTTTCACCTCTGTTAAATCCCTCAATACTCTTTAACTATTGCCCACCTCGTAAGTTTTCCGCACCTTGGGTTACTTGAGCCGATTCGATGCGATCGCCTTGCTGAATTTGATCGACGACATCCATGCCATCGGTTACATAACCAAACACTGCATAACTACCGTCTAAAAATGGCAAATCGGCTAAAGCAAAGTAAAACTGTGATGAAGCAGAATCTGGCTGCTGCGATCGCGCCATCGCGACTGCGCCACGCGTATGAGGTAGCTGTGGCGGTGTTGAGATCCTAGCTTTCTCAAAAGTTTGACTATAAACTGGTTCGGCAGCACCTTTAGGTTTGATCTCTAAAGGAATAAAGCGCTCGCTTCCTGTATTTGGATCGATAAATCCACCAGTGCCTAAGCGCTGTGGAGGGAAGTTTGGGTTTTTACTTTGCGGATCGCCACCTTGAACAACAAAAGGTTCCGGCTGGCGGACAACACGATGGAAAACTAATCCGTCATAAACACCGCGTTGCACAAGGTCAACAAAATTGCCTGCGGTGACTGGGGCATTTTTGCCATCGACTTCAATCGTAATCGGCGAACTATTAACCGTCATCACAACGGTGGCAGTTCCTTCTAATACAGGTAAGTTCATTTGTGGACTACTCGTTTGAGTAGTAGGTGTTGTAGTAGGCGATGTTGTCTGCGTTGCTGGAGAAGTTGGCGAAGAGACAGAAGCTTGATCGGGTGTGCATCCGCCTAACATCAAACCACCAATCAGCAACACAGCAAACAACAACTGAATTTTTCGATGCATTATGTTACTCACTCAACCTGAGTGTTTCATCATCATTGCAAAATCTGATTATAAACCTTCGAGTGGCACGCCTAAAAACCGAGCAAGTTGTGCACCGTCGGTTTCCAGCTTTTGTAATGACAGTGGCTGCCCTACACGGGTAAGTGGGACGTTTCTCCGACCTTTCACCCGCAAATACAAAGCCCGACGCGGGTTCAAACCTTCTTTGACTTCTACTCGTACTGCTTGCACATCTTGTGTTGGAAAATCGATTTCAATTCGTCGATTTTTCCCCCAAAATCCCCAGCGAAAGATGCGGACTTTGCCTGTCTCTTTGTTGAATTCGTTGTAACCGCCCCCTACATCTAAGATAACGACAACCCAAAGATACAGTGCTAATAGTAAGCCCGCAGCACCATAAAAAGTCATCGCCAAACCTTGCGGAACAAACGTAATTTCATTAGGTGTAGCAAACGGAAGTAAGTTGATTTTGAAATAACTCGACAGTCCAGCAAGCAAAAACCCAGTTGCTCCCAACGAGACAACTGTTGCCCACCAGTAGTTACTAAAACGCCTTGAGCCTAAAATTTTCTGATGAAGAACCTGAGAAGCAGAGTTATCTTGTGCAAAGTCACCCGTATTCTTGGTTGATGATAAAGTCATTAATCTACCCTGCTGATTCTAAAACTTTAAAAAACGTTAAGCTGTTAGATTTTGCCAAATTGCCTACATTCCTGAGAAAACTTGTGTCAAATTGTAAAATTTCTGATATCTATTATATTAAGAAGCTAATGCTAAAACCATAATCCCATATAGCTGGACTGGTTACAGAGCGTGAATAATGTGATAAGTTAAGAAAGATTAAAAACCATAGACTGGATAACCAGAAAGTGGTAGGGCAATTTGACAGACCCTTGAGGAAACAGCAAACTTTGGTTTGTAGGTATTTTCTCATAAATTTTCGCTACTTGGCGTAGTGAAGAGTGTCAAAAATTTAATTCCTCAAATGAGTTGCAATTTTTAGTAAACCGCGAGGATTATAGTTCAATGACAATAGCAGTAGGACAGGCAACGAGTCGAGGATGGTTCGACGTCGTTGATGACTGGCTAAAACGAGATAGATTCGTATTCATCGGGTGGTCAGGACTGTTACTATTTCCCTGCGCGTACATGGCGTTAGGGGGATGGCTAACCGGAACAACATTCGTCACATCGTGGTACACGCACGGAATTGCATCGTCATATTTAGAAGGATGCAACTTCTTAACAGTAGCAGTATCAACACCAGCAAACAGCATGGGACACTCATTGCTGTTCTTGTGGGGGCCAGAAGCGCAGTGGGACTTCACACGTTGGTGTCAGATGGGCGGATTGTGGACATTCGTAGCACTACACGGAGCATTTGCCCTGATTGGCTTCATGCTCCGGCAATTTGAGATTGCCCGCCTAGTGGGAGTCCGGCCCTACAACGCGTTGGCATTCAGTGCACCGATTGCGGTATTCGTCAGCGTGTTCTTGATGTACCCCTTGGGACAATCAGGATGGTTTTTTGCTCCCAGCTTTGGCGTAGCAGCGATTTTCCGCTTCTTGCTATTTTTCCAAGGATTCCACAACTGGACACTCAACCCCTTCCACATGATGGGAGTAGCCGGAGTGTTAGGTGGGGCGCTGTTGTGTGCGATTCACGGTGCAACCGTAGAGAACACACTGTTTGAAGACGGTGACAAAGCCAACACGTTCCGTGCGTTCAACCCAACACAAGCGGAAGAAACCTACAGCATGGTGACCGCGAACCGTTTCTGGTCGCAAATTTTCGGGATTGCGTTTTCCAACAAGCGTTGGTTGCACTTTTTCATGTTGTTTGTGCCGGTCACTGGCTTGTGGATGAGTGCGGTAGGAGTTGTCGGTTTAGCGCTCAACTTGCGGGCGTATGATTTCGTCTCGCAAGAGTTGCGTGCGGCAGAAGACCCCGAATTCGAGACATTCTACACCAAAAACATTCTGCTCAATGAAGGTATTCGGGCTTGGATGGCTCCCCAAGACCAGCCTCACGAGCATTTCCAATTCCCTGAGGAGGTACTACCCCGTGGAAACGCCTTATAATGCCTCTTTTAATCGCGATTTAATAATGGGCGGCGGTCGCGACCAAGAATCGACCGGTTTTGCCTGGTGGGCAGGTAATGCCCGTTTAATTAACCTATCTGGTAAGTTACTGGGTGCTCACGTAGCCCACGCTGGCTTGATTGTCTTCTGGGCTGGAGCAATGACTTTATTTGAAGTCGCGCACTTCATTCCAGAAAAGCCAATGTATGAGCAAGGACTCATTTTGCTACCTCACCTTGCTACACAAGGTTGGGGCGTGGGTCCTGGTGGTGAAGTTATTAACACATTCCCTTATTTTGTAGTTGGTGTACTCCACCTCATTTCTTCAGCAGTTCTTGGATTTGGTGGCATCTACCATGCAATTCGCGGTCCAGAAACCTTAGAAGAATACTCTTCCTTCTTCGGTTACGACTGGAAAGACAAGAACAAGATGACTAGCATCATCGGTTTCCACCTCATCATTCTAGGATGCGGTGCGCTATTGCTGGTAATTAAAGCAATGTTTGTTGGTGGTCTTTACGACACCTGGGCACCTGGCGGTGGTGACGTGCGCGTGATCTCTAACCCAACGCTAAACCCAGCGGTGATCTTTGGCTACGTGCTCAAATCTCCGTTTGGTGGTGAAGGCTCAATTGTCAGTGTAAATAACCTAGAAGATGTTGTTGGCGGTCACATTTGGGTCGCGCTGCTGCTGATTTCTGGCGGTATTTTCCACATTCTGACTAAGCCTTTTGCTTGGGCACGTCGTGCTTTGATCTGGTCGGGGGAAGCTTACCTATCTTATAGCTTAGGTGCTTTATCCTTGATGGCGTTTATTGCCACTTGCTTTGTTTGGTTTAACAACACTGTTTATCCCAGCGAATTTTACGGTCCTACAGGTCCCGAAGCATCGCAAGCTCAAGCATTGACCTTCTTGATTCGCGACCAGCGCTTGGGTGCTAACGTTGGTTCCGCGCAAGGTCCTACAGGTTTGGGTAAGTACTTGATGCGCTCTCCCACTGGTGAAATCATCTTCGGTGGTGAAACAATGCGCTTCTGGGATGTCCGCGCGCCTTGGTTAGAGCCGCTGCGCGGTCCTAATGGTCTTGATTTAGACAAAATCAAGAACGATATTCAGCCATGGCAGGCGCGTCGTGCTGCTGAGTACATGACACACGCACCTCTAGGTTCGATCAATTCTGTCGGTGGTGTAGCAACCGAGATTAACTCGTTTAACTACGTATCTCCACGTTCTTGGCTAGCTGCTTTCCACTTTATTATGTTCTTCTTCTTCCTCGTGGGTCACTTGTGGCACGCGGGTCGCGCAAGAGCAGCAGTAGCTGGTTTTGAAAAAGGTATTAACCGCGAGAACGAGCCAGTAATGGCGATGGGAGATATTGACTAAGCAACAAACATATTTTGCTTTTGTCAATACTAATAGTTCGTGAATAATATTCTGGCTCCTGTGTTTGTACAGGAGCTATTTTTTTTGAAAATTCGATGAGAAAAGCTTTTCTTAATTTCAACACAACTTGGATAGTCATGTTATACCATTTCAACAAATAAAAACGACAAATCATTTCTCCTCTGCCCCTCTGCTGCCTATTTGTAGTAAATTCAAAGTGACATGGCATTATATCATAAGTAATAGTTATGAACGACTTTGAATCTTTAGAGGCTTTGCGATGGACACCTGAAGCTAAAGCCAAGCTAAAAAACATTCCTTTTTTTGCGCGAACTCAAGCTAAAGCACGAATTGAGCAATTAGCGCGTGCCGCAGGGCAAGAAGTTGTCACAGTAGAGTTGGTTGAACAGGCAAGAGTAGAGTTTGGTCAGTAGCCGCTTCTGGAAATCTTATTCTTGATAGCGAGATGAAAACAGCTTAAAGCGAATTTAGTTGTTTGTTAATAAGTTGCTAGCACACCCTTAACGCTTCATGAGTAGGGTGTAATTGACTTCAACTACCTGCCATGACGCAGGCATTTCTTTGAGATGATGCTTGTCGCGTGCAAACAATATGAAAATATACCAAAAGCGGATTCTAAATGCCCGTTTTTACTGCGGTTTTAGCGTTATTGGGCTAGCAATACCTTTGCCAGCACCTGCGTTAGCAAATGCGTGTCGAGAACCGAGTGCTATTCAGCAGAATATAGCAAATTCAACAATCCAGCTTGCAAGTTGGGTAGATGCGCCACAAACTTTGATTCCAAAACTTGTACAAGATCTTGGACCTTGGCTTGCAGCTTACTTGAATCCCCCTCCAACACCAAACTTGCACGTCAGAGCAAAGCAGGCAAGAGTACCAATCATGATGTATCACGATATCTTGCCACAAAAACAAGTCTTTTTTGACGTTACACCACAAGAACTTGCAACGCACCTCGAATTAATGCGATCGCACCAACTCACTCCCATTAGTTTGGCGCAATTAGTTACTCATCTTCGTACAGGAATACCACTACCAAAAAAGCCAATTTTGTTAACATTTGATGATGGTTACAGCGGTCATTATCAATACGTCTATCCCTTACTAAAAAAATACGGCTATCCGGCTACTTTTTCAATTTATACATCTAATATTGGTAAAAATACAGGAAGACCACACGTTAGCTGGGAACAATTGCGACAAATGGCGGCTGATCCTTTAGTCACGATCGCGGCTCACAGTGTAACGCATCCCGCCGATTTAAGAGATTTATCAGAAGCTGAATTGCGATTTGAAATCGCTGAATCGAAACGAATTCTAGAAACTCAGTTAGGGATTAGCATTGATTACTTCACGTATCCTGCGGGGAAATATGATTCGCGAGTGACGCGCTTTGTCGGGCAAGCAGGGTATAAAGCTGCACTAACAATGGATGATTCGGCAGATCGCTTTGCGGGAGAATCTGAAAGTCTTTTGGCGATCGCCCGTATTGGACAATCACGCTTAAAGCACGCGATCGCTGGTGCGTGGGGAGGTTCTCAATTACCTGCTTGGGGTGTAAAATTTGACTTTACGACGGATATTTCTGTTCAAACAACCACGATTGACTCTTCGCGATTCATCCTCATCACTGGTGGTAAACCAATCACAATTCACGCCAAAAGCCGCTATCAAGTTCCACAAATTCTTGTAGGAAGTCCTGCGATCGCTGCTGTCGATGGCGGTTTCTTTTCGCTCAAATCCCTTGATTCTAATGTCATGATTGGACCTGTATTAAGTCACAGTGGCAAATTCGTTCCTGGGAATAATAGCGAAAATCGCAAGCTGAACGGACGCCCTCTAGTACTTATCAATTCTCAAGCCGTTAAATTTGTTGCTTTCAACTCTCAACAGCACAACACGCTAGCCGGATTAAACGCCGCATTACCAAACGTCACCGATAGCTTTGTTGCAGCAGCATGGCTAGTCAAAGACAGTCAACCACAACCCGCAAGTACCTTTGGCAGTTTATTTGATTATGATGCAGCTCGCCATCGAGCTTTTTGGGGTATTAATCAACTAGGACAACCAACAATTGGGGTTTCTACAAAACTGATAGATTCAGTATCGCTTGGAATAGCACTCGCTCAAGCTGGATTACGCGATGCCGTGATGCTCGATTCGGGTGCAAGTACTTCACTTGCTTACAAAGGAGAATCACTTGTCGGCTATACGCCCCGCCCTGTACCCCATGTTGTGGCTTTAATTCCTCCACAGACAATGACTCAAAGCGATTGCGTGATGGCATCTAGGTAAGCAGAGAAGAATAATACAACGACAAATTTTAAACCGTGCCCCAACCTGGAGGTGGTAAGGCAACTTGATCGTCTGGCTTCGATTGTGAAACGCGCTGCATACTAGCTGATAGCCAAATAAACATTTCCTGAAAATTGAGTCCTTTTAACTTCAATGGCGATCGTACGACAATTTGGCTAAGACGATCCATATTAGCACCCTCGACACCCACCGCAAAAAAGGCAACGCGCTTGCTATTTTCATCATCTCTAATTCGCTGTGCTGCTTGCTCTACAAGACTTTCCAACTCGCCTTGTGGTTCGCCATCCGTAATCAAGAATACCCACGGACGATAGTAAGCAATACCGTTGTTGCGATATTCAGTTTTGCGCGCTTGAATTAAATCTAACCCTTGATGAATTGCTGCACCCATATGAGTCAAACCATGCGCGACAAGTGTCGGTGGCTCAAACTGATCAGCGGTAACGAACTCTTGAACGACTTTTACCTCAAAGTTGAAAGAAATAATCGCTACCTCAACTCGTTTTTTAGCAAGGCTGTCGCGATTCAACTCATCCCTAAATACTTTTAAGCCTTCGTTGAGTGCTTCAATTGCTTCGCCCTGCATCGAACCAGATGTGTCAAGAAGAAGAACACATGGACACCGTGGTTCTGGATTTTCGGCGAATTCTACAGCATCTTCAAGTTTCAAAATTTCTGGCATAGATCTATTTATGAAAATTCTCTAGTTATTGAAGCTACTACAGCATGAGCCGTAAGTTTTTTAAAATTAATTGATTATCTTAACAGACATAGCAAAAAACTACTCTACTCGTTAAATTTTGTCTGCCAAAGTCAAGGTTGCCTAATTTTAGATAATATGCTAGTCAATTTTTCTACAAGCTCATTAAAATACTTAGGATATTCCTAAATCTGCTTTAGTTTTAAACTCTCAGCATCGAGGCTATTGCGAGCATCAAACCATAAGCCAATTGGGAACTTTCTACAATAGCATTCTTTCTTATTTGAGTTAAGATTCTCTTTTTTCAAGTCGGTTGTCTTACATTTGTATACTCTCATAGTTTATAAAACGCCTATCACAACTTTTGATAAGCAAAAGACACTTAGCGCTTAAGACTAATTGTTTCTATTTAAGTTTCCCAACCATAATATCGGGCTAGTAGTAGAGAACAAGTTATATATAACGAAAGATAATCTTTGATAAAAATATAAATTGAAATCTACTTGTATAATTTTTTGACATAGTTGATTTGCGTACTAGTTCATGAAATATCATCAATACAGATTGACAGCCTGGTAGCATGGCTGAATAATCTAAGTATTTTCCAGGAATAAAGTAACACCAAGTTACAAATTATGCAACTCTGGTAATCATCAACGTTAGGTTTTAACTAGCTGCAGTGTTCATCGCTGCGATGAAAGCTTGCTGAGCCACCTGTTTGTAAGTCGTATCTAAGTAGTTCATCAGTATCTCAGACGAGTTAGCGTCAGAATCGTCAGCAAGATCGTGAGACAATGGAATTGCACCTAACATTTCTAAGACATCACTGCTCGTTGATGGCGCAATAACGACTAAGTCGGGATCGAGGGGTTCTTGATATTGCCAAAACGATGCACTCGTGACACTTGATGCATTGTCTAGAGTAGATGAAATCGTTTCTGGTTCAGTACTAACAACTTCTTCTTGGTGCGCGCTGCGTAACTCGCGCAAAGCATCAATAATTTGGTTTTTGGTACGTCCGCGAAGCTGAAATAAGACAAAAGGATCTTCACTAAAGCGATCGCCTAATTGATAATACACCGCACCGATATGCTTACAAGGATTTGCTTTATCAGGACACGAGCATTTGCTACGGACTTCAGAAAGTGTAAACGGAAATAGTGATAGCCCATTCGCTGTAAAGACTTCTTCAATATTAGGTGGCATTTCGCCCGCTAGGAGTTTTGCTGCAAAAATGGCGCGTTGCGACATCGTTTCAATGACGTAACCCCACTGTTCATCCGTAAAAGGTTCCAAAAACAGCGAAACGTGATACGGCTCAGGTTCTGTACCCTGGACGCGTGCTGATACCTTTGCGCCTTCAAATTGGATACCTAAGATATTACCTTGACGCGCGTAATTGCGCGCGCGCTCTAGACGCTTTTTGAAGCGGTAGGAATCGAGGAGATCGAGCCAGCGTTGCGACCACCATTCGCGGCTTGCTTGAAAACTAAAGTTGGTCATTCTGCATCCTCATCAATAACAGCGTTACGGTCGAGTACAAGTAAGTTACGCAATTGATCGGTATCTAATTCTGTCAACCACTGTTCCCCTGCGCCTACAACTTGTTCGGCTAAAGCTTTTTTACTTTCGATCATTTCGTGAATTTTTTCTTCCAAAGTCCCCGTACACACAAACTTATGAACTAAAACATTCCGAGTTTGACCGATGCGAAATACGCGGTCTGTCGCTTGATTTTCTACCGCAGGATTCCACCAGCGATCAAAGTGAAAGACGTGATTTGCCCGCGTTAAATTTAACCCGACACCACCAGCTTTTAAAGATAGAATCATAATCGGCGGACCTTGCGGATCGTGCTGAAAGCGATCAATCATTTCCTCGCGTTGTTTTTTGGAAGTACTGCCATAGAGAAACAAAATTTCGCGCTGTAAATGCTGTTGTAGATAAGGTTGCAGCAGTTTACCCCACTCGGCAAATTGCGTGAAAATCAACGCGCGATCGCCTTCGGCTAAAGCTTCCTCTAACATTTCTCCAAGGCGCAGTAACTTTCCTGACTGACGCGGTTCGGCAATTTTATTTTGCTTGAAATACTGTGCAGGGTGATTGCAAATTTGTTTGAGTTTGACGAGTAATCCTAAAATCATTCCCCGCCGTTGCAATCCTTCTGCGGCGTCGATTTCCGCTAAAGATTCCTCGACAACTTGTTGATACAACGCGGCTTGTTCGGGGCTTATACCGCAAAACTCGGTCATTTCCTGCTTTTCAGGCAGATCTTGAATGATATCGCGATCTGTTTTAACGCGTCGCAGAATAAAAGGCTGAACAAGCGATCGCAACTGTGTGAGAGAATCAACATCGCCGTATTTTTCGATCGGTATTGCAAAGCGTCGTTGAAAAAATTGCCGCGTGCCTAAATAACCTGGATTGAGAAAATCCAAAATTGACCACAATTCTTGCAAGCGGTTTTCGACTGGGGTTCCTGTTAGGGCAATGCGAAACGCGGATTCGAGTTGGCGAATTGATTGCGACTGCTTCGCTTCAGGATTTTTAATATTTTGTGCCTCATCGAGTACAATTCCTTGCCACGAAACACTTTGTAAATCTTTAACATCGCGGTGAATCAACGCATAACTTGTAATGACTAAATCGTGCTTGCGCGCGGCGGTGACAAAGGTTTTACCTTTAGGGCGCTTGTCGCCGTGGTGTAGCATCACTTTTAGCTGCGGTCCAAATTTCTTGACTTCGCGCTCCCAGTTACCCAATACTGAAGTTGGACAAACAAGTAATGTGGGATTTTCTAGTGCCTCCTGCTCTTTTTGATGTAACATAAAGGCAATAAACTGAATCGTTTTACCAAGTCCCATATCGTCGGCGAGACACGCGCCTAAATTCCAGCGTTCGAGAAAAGCGAGCCAGCTAAAGCCGCGTACTTGATACGGACGCAGTTCGCCTTGAAAGCTTTTTGGTGGTGGTAAAAGCGCGATCGCCTGATTATTCGTCAGCGCGGACATTAATTCTTGTAGCGCCCCCGTTGCTTCAAAGTTGACGACGGGAAGTTTTTCAATCACCAAGCTGTCGCCGCTACTCAACCGTAAAGCATCTTCGAGTGATAGCGATAACTTATCTTTGCGACTTGCAAAAAAGCTTTGAGCGGTTTTGATGTCTTGCGATCGCAGTTCTACCCACTCGCCATTGATTTCTACTAACGGGCTATTTAACGCTACTAAGCGGTCAAATTCAGCTTTCGATAATGTTTGTCCGCCAATTGCTAATTCCCACTCGAAATTTAATAAACTTTGTAGCCCTACTCCTTGTTTTTCGCGCGGTGTTACAGCGCGGATTTTCAACCCCAAGCGATTTGCCCAACCTTCGCGATTTGCTAAACTTGGCGGTAAAATCACTCCTAATCCGCTATCAGTAAACCTTGGCGCGATTGATCTGATAAATTCGTAGGCTTCAAGCGGCGTTAAACGACATGATGTCGGATATTGCTCGTCTAAACTTGCTGCTATGGGGTTAAATAAACGCGAAGCTAACCCCAATCCTCTTAAAAACGTCTCTTGTGGCTGATGAATTGTGCGATCAGCGATCGCCCACTCAGCAACCGGATGACGCCAAATGCTTGCTGCATCGATTACAAATTCTGGATCGCTAGCGGCTTGCAAACCGTATGCTAGTGTCCACTCATTACCTGTTGCCGGTGGATGTAGGATAAAACAAGTCCGAATTTGAGCTTGGTTGATTTGATACTGAAGTGGTGCTGTCCAAGCATTCAGTACGGCGGCTAATCTTTCGAGTTGATTGGGTGCGGCTTTGACGGTTTCATCTGGCGTTGTTAATGCTTGTAACCATTCTGGTATCGGAGAGGGTGCATTTGGTAGCGTAGTGCCATTGAGGAAAGTTCTAATCTGCGCGTCTATAGTGCTATTCAGAAAGCTTAATATCACTTCTTGTGGCGACGGTTGGCTCGCGTCATTGTCCTCTTCACCTGTGCGATAAGCTAGACAAACACTAGGCATGATTTTCGCAAATTTTTCGAGTCGCGAAGTATCGACGGCGCTATCTAACAGCGATCGCCAGCTAGCCACGAATGAATCATTAGATTGGCTTAATGCGGGTAAGAACTTACAACGACTCAGCAGATCCAAACTCCAACGCGCAACGTGCGACCAAAAGCGTAAATCGCCTCCTAGATACTCATCTTGACTTGCGCTACCTAACGGTAACGAAGTGAGAAACTGAAATGTCGCTAAAGGATCTAGATATAAACCTTGCACACGCCAAGGTTTGAGTGTAGGGTCTGCATCTAAAGAAAACGCGGCTGAATGAATTGGATAACCTGTATCAGGATCGGTTGGTAAGGCAAAAATAGCAGTAGGCGATCGCTTAATTTCTACTACACTGTTCGCTTGTTTTGTCTTTCCTTTACGACTGCGTTCAGTCGTCGCAGTTTCCATAACTGGCAACGCCGATTTTAAGATATTACGCGATACCTGCGGCAAAAAGTCAGTTTTGCGTAGCAATTCATCTAATTCTGCTAAAGTCATTACCAACGGATGATCTAAAATTTCCGCTGTTGACGCGGCTTCTATCCCACCCAAAGACCGCCACATTTCTCCCCAAATGAATAAGCTGTTATTTGCTACTAGCCAACTACCATGTAAAATTGCCATTTACCAATTACTCGATCTGACACAAATACTTTTGTTTATTTAAACTAACCAGTATGCTAATTTAGCTAGCGTAAGTTTTAAATAACATTTTCTACTATTCTAAAAGGATATATTCTCTAACTGCTATCGCTTTAAGTATCTAAATTAAACAACCTGGTAAAATTATACGTAAACAAAGATTTTCCTTCTTTAATTAAAAGTTCTTAAATTGAAATATCTAAATCAACAGTAAAGCAAAAAAAATATTTATTGCTAAGGTAAGTAAGAATAGAAAAATATCTATTTTGGATAAATAACTTTGTATTTATATTAGATCAAACTAAATTTTCTGAATATATCAATATTATTGATACTAAATTTATTGTACAACTAAAATAGCAATTGAAAAGATCCAACAAGATTGCTGCAAGTCAACGTACTGCATCTCAATCATCTAAGTTATATCACACCAAGATTTTCTTTGGTTTTAAAGACGAAGCTAGCTGCGGTTAAAGCATAAAAATCTTTTGATGTAGCATTATTAACTAATTCTTCATACGCTGCTTTAGCAAATGGGCGTCTATGTGATACATGGACGCTTTGTGTAAAAGACTGTAAATATCAGCTACAAGCGTTAGTAAAAAAACATACTTCAATTAATATATAGAACCTTTTTTCTACTGACATATACATAGACCTAAAACCCTACCCTCTATTCTTGTAACATTAGTTTCTAATTTATCCGCTGCAAGGCAGTCATAGGGCTAGAAATGCTAGGATTGCCACAGAAAAAGAAAGTGACAAAGAAGGACAAAAAACTTAATGGTAGAGATTGATAGGTCAATATCCTTTGACGGAAGGGATATTAGATTGACCGTAGGTCTACTAGCACCCCAAGCTGGTGGGTCAGTTTTAATGCAATCTGGGGACACCGCTGTATTAGTAACAGCTACCCGCTCTGCCGCAAGGGAAGGCATTGATTTTCTGCCGCTAACGGTAGACTACGAAGAAAGACTATATTCCGTTGGTCGGATTCCTGGTGGTTTTCTCCGGCGCGAGGGACGTCCACCCGAAAAAGCAATTCTAACTAGCCGTTTAATAGACCGTCCACTACGCCCTTTATTTCCCCAGTGGTTGCGCGATGACTTACAGATTGTCGCAACAACTTTATCGATGGACGAGTTAGTTCCACCTGATGTACTAGCTGTAACAGGTGCATCGCTGGCAGTGCTGTTAGCAAAAATACCGTTTGATGGTCCGATGGCAGCCGTGCGGGTTGGTTTAGTCGGAGATGACTTTATTATCAATCCCACGTATGCAGAAATTGAAGCTGGAGATTTAGATTTAGTTGTCGCCGGATCGCCAGCAGGCGTAATTATGGTGGAAGCTGGCGCTAATCAATTGCCCGAACAAGACATCATTGAGGCAATTGATTTCGGTTACGAAGCTGTACAAGACTTAATTCAGGCGCAAAGAAACCTGATAGCGGAGCTTGGAATAGAGACGGTATACGAGGAACCGCCCGCCGAAGTAGAGCCGACCTTAGTCGAGTTTATTCGCGATCGCGCCCAAGCACCAGTTAAACAAATTTTGTCGCAATTTGACCTTGACAAAAATAACCGCGATGCTGCGTTAGATGCCGTCAAAGAAGAAATTGTTGCAGCGATCGCCGAACTTCCAGAAGAAGACCCCATTCAAGTTGCCGCGACGACAAATAGCAAAGCTGTAGGCAACATATTCAAAGACTTGACCAAAAAACTGATGCGCCGTCAAATTGTCGAAGATGGCGTTCGTGTTGATGGTCGTAAGCTTGATGAAGTCCGCCCAGTTTCTTGTCGTGTAGACGTTCTGCCGAAACGAGTTCATGGCAGTGGCTTATTTAATCGCGGACTCACCCAAGTGCTATCTGCGTGTACGCTAGGTACACCAGGAGATGCGCAAAACTTATCCGACGATCTGCAACAAGATTTAGAAAAGCGCTACATTCATCACTACAACTTCCCACCATTTTCGGTAGGAGAAACCAAGCCACTGCGCGCTCCAGGGCGTCGGGAAATCGGTCACGGTGCGCTTGCCGAACGTGCTTTAATTCCAGTGTTACCACCCAAAAATGAATTTCCCTACGTCATCCGCGTCGTATCCGAAGTTCTCTCGTCTAACGGTTCCACTTCGATGGGTTCGGTTTGCGGTTCGACACTGGCGTTAATGGATGCAGGTGTCCCAATTATCAAACCTGTCAGTGGCGCAGCAATGGGCTTAATTAAAGAAGGTGATGAAGTCCGCGTCCTTACCGATATTCAAGGTATAGAGGACTTTTTAGGCGACATGGACTTTAAAGTTGCAGGGACAGATAGCGGGATTACAGCCTTGCAAATGGATATGAAAATCCCAGGTTTACCCTTAGAAATAATTGAACAAGCGATTAAGCAAGCCTTGCCCGCACGATTGCACATCTTAGAAAAAATGCTGCAAGCAATCGATACTCCGCGTACCGAGATGTCACCTTTTGCCCCACGGCTACTCACGATTAAGATCGATCCAGAGATGATCGGGATGTTAATTGGACCTGGAGGTAAGACAATTAAAGGTATTACTGAGGAAACTGGAGCCAAAATTGACATCGAAGATGATGGCACAGTGACAATCTCTGCGATTGATGAAAGCAAAGCCAAACGCGCTAGAAACATCGTTCAAGGTATGACGCGCAAGCTGAACGAAGGCGATGTTTACGCGGGTAAAGTCACTCGCATTATTCCCATAGGTGCGTTTGTCGAATTTTTGCCTGGTAAAGAAGGCATGATTCATATTTCGCAACTTGCGGATTACCGTGTAGGTAGAGTCGAAGATGAAGTTGCAGTAGGTGATGAAGTTATTGTCAAAGTCAGAGAGTTAGACAGCAAAGGTCGGATTAACCTGACCCGCCTAGGAATTCATCCTGACCAAGCCGCCGCAGCGCGCGAAGCCGCAACAACAAATCAATAATTTATACAAAGCAGTTAGCGGTTGGCAATTAGCTAAATACGAATGGCTAATAGCTAATCGCTTTGTTAATCCGTGACATTATAGACTCTGTTTTAACCCTACTCCCTACGGGCAAAGCAGTGCCTTGCTCCTCTAACATCTGCTATAAAATTCGCAAGTAAAATGTGACATTGATCCCTTAAAGCTTTAAACTGTTTTTACATTTCATCGTGTTTTAAATTCGGATTGATTGAGTCACCTGTGCGAAAAATAGTTATTGCCGGTAATTGGAAAATGTACAAAACCCAGGCAGAATCCCTGGAGTTCTTGCAAGAATTTATGCCCAGTTTGGAGCATACACCAGAAGCGCGAGAAGTCGTGCTATGCGCTCCATTTACTGCACTGTCGTTAATTTCTAAAAATCTTCACGGAAGCCGCGTGCAGTTAGGCGCACAAAACGTCCACTGGGAAGTTCAAGGAGCTTATACAGGTGAGATTGCGGCTCCCATGCTCACAGAAATTGGCGTACGTTACGCGATCATTGGTCACAGTGAACGGCGACAATTCTTTGGCGAGACGGATGAAACAGTCAATAAAAGATTAATAACAGCCCAAGCTCATGGATTGACTCCTATTTTGTGTGTAGGAGAAACGAAGCAACAACGCGATGCGGGTGAAACTGAAGCACTCATTTCGATACAGTTGGAAAAAGATCTGGTGAAAGTCGATCAGCAAAATCTGATCATCGCATACGAACCAATCTGGGCAATTGGAACGGGTGATACGTGCGAAGCCTCTGAAGCAAACCGCGTGATTGGGTTAATTCGCAGTCAGTTAAATTATCCTGATACGCCAATTCAATACGGTGGTTCAGTGAAGCCAAACAATATTGATGAAATTATGGCACAACCAGAGATTGACGGTGTTTTAGTCGGAGGGGCAAGTTTAGAACCAAGTAGTTTTGCGCGAATTGTTAATTATCAGTAGTGGTGACTTAGAGTTAACTCGATGGTAACCTTAGACTCTTTTGAGTGGGGTAAGCGTAGCTACCTGATGGGAGTGTTGAATGTCACGCCAGATAGCTTTAGTGATGGTGGCGAGTTTAACACCCCACCTTCTGCGCTAGCTCAAGCACGGCACTTAGTCGCCGCTGGTGCAGATATTCTTGATATCGGCGGACAATCGACGCGCCCAGGTGCAGAAGAAGTTTCACCTGAAGAAGAACGAGAGCGCGTATTGTCTGTATTACAAGTTTTGCGTCCAGAAATACCTATTCCCATTTCTGTTGATACGACACGAGCAACAGTTGCTAAAGCTGCGATTGCGGCTGGTGCAGATATCATTAATGACATTTCTGGCGGGACTTTTGATGCGGATATGTTACCAACCGTGGCTGCGCTTGGTGTACCAATTGTATTAATGCACATTCGCGGTACACCACAAACGATGCAACAACATACCGAATACGAGGATTTAATCGGGGAAATTTATGCGTTTTTAGCGAGTAGAATCAACGCAGCGATCGCATCTGGAATCTCTCAAGATCGTATCATTATCGATCCTGGTATTGGCTTTGCTAAAAAATACAACCAAAGTATCGAAATCATTCGTAAGTTATCTCATTTTCGCGCGCTCAACTGTCCGATTTTAGTCGGACCATCGCGGAAAAGTTTTATCGGACATATCTTAAATCAGCCAGAACCTAAAGCACGAGTTTGGGGAACTGCTGCAGCTTGTTGTGCAGCGATTGCTAACGGTGCAGATATTCTCAGAGTCCACGATGTGCAAGAAATGTACGATGTCTGCCGTGTTGCTGATACTTTATTTAGATAGTTTTTATTGAATTAATATACCAGTTGAAGAGTTGGTGAGGACATTGTTAAAACCTCAATATCAGTCAGCTAACAATGCTAAGGAAACCTCCGCACCGGAAGTGTCATGTTATGACAGGATTTCACCTCTTGCCTCTTAACTATATGTATAAAAAGTTATCTTTCATGCGTTGAAATTAAGTAATTACCATTAAGCTCAACAACACATCGTTAGTCTAACTCTATTGTAACTTCAAATTAATCACTCTTTTGTTACTAACTTTATCAAAAATTTATTATTTTAGTATTTCAATTAATCTACTCTGAGAGTATCAGGGTTGAAAGCATATTTGTATTTCAACTATAGAAAAAAATCCGACTGCGTCAATTGGCGTAGACAGCTTGATATTGCTCGTTTCCATAGATTGCTATGGAGAAACTCACTAATTTTACTCTTAGTATTGATGCAAGTATATGGCAACAATTAATGGAACCTCTGGTAAGGATACCTTAACCGGAACCCAATTTGCTGATACTATCTTTGGTTTTGCCGGTAACGATTTGCTACGAGGTTTAAGTGGAAATGACACACTCAATGGTGGTGCGGGTGTTGATGTCCTTAACGGAGGATTGGGAAATGATACTTATATCATCGATAATACTCTTGACATTATCAACGAGTCACCCAATGCCGGAATCGATACAGTACGAGCTTTGAGAAACTACACATTAGGAACCAATTTAGAAAATCTAGTTTTAACTGGAAACAGTGCAATCAATGGTACAGGCAATACATGAAATAACGTCATTACTGGTAACAACGCCAACAATGTCTTGAGAGGTGGAGATGGCAATGACTCCTTAAACAGGGGTCGTGGTAACGACACACTTTACGGCGGCGCAGGAAAGGATAAGCTTTATGGCGGATTGGGTTTTGATGTTTTGTATGGTGGTGACGGTGACGATACTTATATAGCAATTTCCTACGATCCACAGATAATTGAAGTGCCTAATTCTGGTATCGACACTGCAATATACAGTTTTTCTAATAATGAGTTGAGTGCCAACGTAGAGAATTTGATTTTAACGCAAACAGGCGACTTTACTATATCTGGTACTGGCAATGATTTAAATAATAAGATTATGGGTACTTCATCTAAGAATATTCTTAGAGGTAAAGCAGGGAATGACTTGCTTATTGGCAATGCAGGCGATGACACTTTAATTGGTAGCAATGGCACAGTTGGTGACAAAGATACACTTACGGGTGGTAGTGGCAGAGATACATTTATCCTAGGAAACGCCACAACCACATTTTACAATGATCGCAACGCTGCAACTCCAGGATTAGGAGATTATGCGTTGATTACCGATTTTAATGCTAATAATGACTTTATCCGGCTCAATAGCAAACGCAGCGATTATTTTTTAGCTGCTTCAGGAGGCAATTTACCCGCAGGGACAGCAATCTACCGTGACAACAGTGGTGCCGCAGACGAATTGATTGCAATTGTTCAAGGAAATGCGGCACTGAATCTCAACGGCAACTATGTTTAGGTTCACCAATGATGAAATCAACCTTTCTACACTCAACGGTAGAAATGGCTTTACGATTAACGGCGCGAGTACATATGATTATTCGGGTAGCTTTGTCAGTGATGCAGGAGATATTAACGGTGATGGATTTGATGACATTATCGTTGGGGCAGTATTGTCTTCTGATTCTGGAATGTTCAATTACGCAGTTGAAAGCTACGTTGTATTTGGCAAAGCTTCAGGGTTTGATGCTAGCTTCAACCTAGCAGAACTTAATGGCAATAATGGCTTTACCATTAATAGAATTCGTGGCTTTTACACGGGTGGCTCGGTTAGCAGTGCAGGCGATGTCAACGGTGATGGCTTTAATGACTTGATTATTGGTGCCCCAGGTGCTGACCCTAATGGTCTAGAATCTGCGGGAGAAAGTTATGTCATTTTTGGACGCGATTTTACAAACAAAGTCACGCGCCAGGGAACTACGGGTAATGACCTACTTCTGGGGACAAACGACGATGACATTCTCGTCGGTGGATTAGGTAATGATACAATCCGAGGTGGAGCAGGTCGCGATGTCCTGATTGGTGGTGCGGGTAACGACGTTCTGAGCTATGGTGCAATCGATCGCCGTCTTGATGGCGGAAGTGGTACAGATACACTCGCGGTTGATATCAGTGGTGTCAATATTGACTTGACAACGACACCAAATAACCGAATTACAGGAATTGAAATTATTGATCTTGCAGGGACTGGTAACAACACCCTCAAACTCACGCGCTTGGATTTGTTGGATTTATCTGAGACGACAAATCAATTGATTGTCAAAGGTAATACTGGAGATGCTGTCACTTCGACACTGCAAGGATGGAGCGATCGTGGAACCACTAATTTTGGTGGTGTGTTGTACGATCGCTATACTTCTGGAGCCGCGACTCTGTTAATAGATACTGATATCACACAGACGATTAGTTAACGCGATCGCCTGACAATAAAAGTGCTTTAGATCAAAAAAAGGTGGGTTATCCCCACCCCATCCCTTAGTACTCAGGTACAGAAGAATCGACTTCGCGACTCCAAGCAGTAATCCCACCTTTAACGTTGGTTCCCTCTATTCCTGCTTCCTTGAGAATCCCTAACGCTTTCGCAGAGCGTCCACCCATCTTACAATGCGCAATTAAACGATGACCGTTGAGTAGTTCTTTCACTTTCTCGACGCCTTCACCGCGTTCAATATCGGGTAACGGAACGAGGACAGAACCTGGAATTTTGGCAATTTCGTATTCGTTAGGATTGCGCACATCAAGTAGTACAAAATCATCTGCACCACTATCGAGCAATTCTTTTAATTCTTGTACGGTCATTTCTGGCATTTCCATCTGTCGTTTCTCCTCTTCGGCTTTGGCTTGGGGAATACCACAGAAAAATTCGTAGTCGATGAGTTTATCGATGACAGGACGTTCGGGGTTCGGACGCAGTTTCAACTCGCGAAACTTCATATCGAGGGCGTTGAACAGTAACAACCGTCCGCTTAAAGTTGTTCCTTGCCCTAAAATAATTTTGACAGTCTCAGTTGCTTGAATCACCCCGATGATACCAGGTAAAATTCCTAAAACGCCGCCTTCAGCACACGATGGAACCATTCCAGGGGGTGGTGGTTCAGGATATAAATCGCGGTAGTTAGGACCACCTTCGTAGTTAAATACGGTTGCTTGTCCTTCAAACCGGAAAATCGAACCGTAGACGTTAGGTTTATTAGACAACACGCACGCATCATTGACGAGATACCGCGTTGGAAAGTTATCTGTACCATCGACTACAATGTCGTAAGGTGCGATGATATCCAAAGCGTTCTCCGAACTCAAGCGAGTTTCGTACAAATCAACTTGACAATTGGGATTGATTTCTAAGATACGGTTTTTCGCCGATTCAATCTTAGGTTTACCAACCCAGGATGTGCCATGAATGACTTGACGTTGCAAGTTTGAATTATCGACAACATCAAAATCAACGATACCAATACGTCCAATACCCGCAGCCGCAAGGTATAAAAGTAGCGGTGAACCGAGTCCACCTGTACCAATACACAGTACGCTTGCGGCTTTGAGGCGCTTTTGCCCATCAAGCCCAACTTCGGGTAAGATCAGGTGGCGCGAATATCGTTCGTATTCTTCTTTTGTTAACTGGATTTCATCCAGATTGGGATTGAGCATAACAGTGTGTGAAGGAACAGATTTTTGATCCTATCTGAGGATAGCTTTGGGATGTTTGGATTTTTGTAGTTTTTAAAATAACGACTCAAAGCGTTCTGTAACGATTAGATTTTCTGACTGGAATTGATGACGGTCGTCCAGGCTCCAGTTCTGCACATCGTCACATTCGCCATTGACCACCGAAACTATGATATATGAGTATTGTTGCCAAGCATAGAGACGATCGCATTGCGAAGGAACTGCCGGATGATTCGGGTGTGAGTGGTAAATACCAATTATATCTAAATCGCGATCACGTGCAGCTTTTTGAATTTTGAACATTTCTTGCGGGGCGATCGCATATCGGTCTATTTTGCCATGATTGGTCGAATCGTCTTTCCATTCTAGTACTGCAGCGTGCCAAGCATTTTCCGTTGGGACAACTTCGATAACTAATTTTTGCTTGTCAACGACTTTACCCAATAAAAAACCACAGCATTCTTCTGGGTACGTGCTTTCGGCGTGCGCGCGAATCGCTTGTAGCTGCGCTGGAGAGATACTTAAAAACATATGCGTTGCTAGTGGTGTTTACCTGCACCAAGATAAAGTTCACCGACTTTGGGATCGTTGAGTAATTCACTACCTGAACCAGTAAAGCGATCGCGTCCTGTATCGAGTACATAACCTCGATGCGCCATGGCTAATGCTTTACGCGCATTTTGTTCTACAAGAACAATCGCGGTTCCTCCTTTGTTAATTTGTTGTATTTGCTCGAATACATTATTGACTAACAACGGTGAAAGTGCTGCGCTAGGTTCATCTAATAACAGCAAACTCGGTTCTAGCATCAACGCTCTCCCCATCGCCAACATTTGGCGTTCTCCTCCGGAAAGTGTTCCTGCTTTTTGGCGGCGGCGATTCGCTAGAACAGGAAAAGTTGTATAAATCTTCTCTTTGAGTTCACTTAAGGGCGTGTTACGAATAAAAGCTCCCATTTCTAAGTTTTCTTCTACACTCAAAGAAGGAAACACATTTGCAATTTGTGGTACGTAACACATTCCGCGCTGTACAATTTGATTTGATTTAAGTCCAGCGATATTTTCATTGTTAAAAGTGATTTTCCCGCGCTGCGGAGTCAATAGCCCAAATATAGTTTTTGCTAATGTCGATTTTCCTGCACCATTAGGACCAATAACTGCAACTAATTCTCCAGGGAAGATATAAAAATTGATTCCTTGCAGGATGTCTAAGTCTTTAACATAACCCGCCCAGACATCCTCAACTTTTAATAAAGGAGTCGTTTGCATCATACGCGCACAGCCAAAAGAGGTGAAGTATGAATATTATCCTTTAAGCTTCAGCTTTTAGCTGCATAATTAATTACGACGCTTAAATTAAGTACAATTCATTGGTTTTAAGGCTGTATTTGAAAAATCTCCTAACTTAATATCTACTTATTAAGGATTTTTTTGCAATTCTGGTCTTTCTTCTGGAACAATTGCGCCCTCAACAGGGCAAACCTGAATACAAATACCGCAGTCAATGCAGGTAGCAAAATCAATCCAGAACCATTCCGTACCCTTCATGTTTTTTCCTGGTCCAGGGTGAATACAAGCTACAGGACAAGCATCAACGCAGTCAGCAACTCCTTCACAAGTTTCTGTAACGATTGTATGTGGCATAACCTTCTCTCTTCTGCTTCTTTAAACTAGATAGATTAGAATATTTTTTGATTCTAACAAAAAACTTGATTTTAAGTTTCCTTGTCCTTATATCTTGCTGCCAAAAGTCAGCCGATGTATAAATCTTTTCCTTTTTATTTTTACTATATAAATAGCTAATTAAACCAAATTATTAATCTATTCCTTAAGTATATTGTAAGTGTCATTACTAACTATTTAATACCTTCTTATACCATGTCACTTTGAATTTGCTACAAATAGGCAGCAGAAGAAAAATGATTCGTAGTGTTTATTTGGTGAAATGGTGTTACTACTTAATGAAATTAACTTTAAGTATAAATTTCAAAAGAATACAGTGTTTTCTACTAGGATTAATTAGTTTTTTTTTACTACAAATTCAACTATTTAATATACAGTTAAAAATAAGCTAACTTGTATTTTAATTGACAATCTAGCTTGATAAAATCTTATTGAAGGAGGATGCCTAAGAAGTGTTAAAGATGGTAAATTTGCTCCTTGAATCCACGCAACTTGCGCTCACGCGCGGGAGGAAACTCCGCACTTCAGTAGCTCCCCAATATTTGGGGGACTTCGACTTCAAAACCTTGTTGTAGAAACTCGTGAAGGTGGCATTTTCAATTCCTTACTAGTGAGGCGTTTTTGTGAATGCGATCGCCTCTATCGTAGGTAGACCTTCGGGTTTTATCCAAGCAATTTGTTGAATACGGCGGTGACGGGCGTACTCGCGAATCTTATCAGGATCGCTATCGCTTAAATTCAATTCAACGCGTACAAGATGTTGCGAAGTGCGTAATTTAGCTGCATAGGC
Organism: Chroogloeocystis siderophila 5.2 s.c.1; assembly: GCF_001904655.1. Lineage (NCBI taxonomy): Bacteria > Bacillati > Cyanobacteriota > Cyanophyceae > Chroococcidiopsidales > Chroococcidiopsidaceae > Chroogloeocystis > Chroogloeocystis siderophila. The sequence continues at coordinate 196,581 of NZ_MRCC01000001.1, forward strand.
AAAGGCTGCGGTGTAAGCTTGGGGAGTTTCGGGAACCACTAACCAATGACTTGCAGGAGTTGCGTGAGGCAGTTGTTGTGAGGGAAGTAAAACTTGATGTAAATCTTCAATATTCAGCGAAAATCCAATTCCTGGAATTGTTTCGGCTTGTGGGTGATACAGTCCTAAGAGTTGATCGTAACGTCCACCTTGTCCAATAATTCTTGCAGGATGAGTATTGCTGACGACTTTGAAAACAATTCCAGTGTAGTAATCAAATGTTTGGATCAAACTTAAGTCGAGGATAATTGCTTGTGATGATATTGGAAAGCATTCATCTAATAAAGCAAGTAACGACTTCAAGTAGTTGAGTGCTTCTGTTTGAGGTATTTCTAAATTGAGCGAGGCGAGTTTTTGTAAGATATCAGCAGGACGTCCGCGTAAGTCAAGCATCATCAGCGCGCGATCGCGTAGTTCGTGACTTAGGGGTAAAGTTTCTAGTGTGATGCGGTCGAGGTTGGCGATCGCATAGCGAACTTGTTCGCGCAAATTGACTGGAAATGTTGATAAGAGCGATCGCGCGATTCCGGCTTCGCCTAAGATCAGACACCAGTTATTTAAACTGAGTTCTTGCATACACTCAGCAAGCAACAGTAAAATTTCCGCATCTGCTAGCCAACCTTTAGCACCAAGTAATTCAACGCCTGCTTGATAAAATTCTTGTTGCTGATTGTGGTTACTACTTGACGCGCGGCGAAAAACATTAGCATTGTAGTACAAGCGTTGCGGATACATCGAGCCTGCCATGCGCGTCACAGCGGCGCGGGCGATAGATGCGGTAAGTTCGGGGCGTAGTCCGATCTCGCCTTCATCAGATTGAAGCTGAATCAGTTGCGATCGCTCGACTGCACCACCTGCCATTAAGGTATCGAGGTGTTCTAAAGTTGATGTAATAATGCGGTGATAGCCCCAACGGTGAAAGACTTGCTGCAATCGTTCTTCGATCCACCGTTTTTGTGCTACATCTAAGGGCAATAAATCCCGCGCCCCTGCTGGCGACTGATATACCATTACTTTTTCTTCCCGCCAAATAAACCACCAAACAAACCACTACCCCCATTATTGGCTTTTCCTGGACTCGGCTGAGGTACTGACGCTGATTTTGTACTCGATGTTTGTGTTGCTTGATTGAGTAATTTCTTTGCTTTAAGTGCCATTGGGTCTTGAGGATTCAACTGCAATGCTTTATTAATATGAACCTTAGCCATGGTGACTTGATTTTGCTTCAAATACAAGACTCCCATCAAGCTATGGCAGCTACTACTATTTGGTTCTAACTTGAGTGCATCTTGTAACTCAATCCGCGCTTGCACAAAGTTACTGTTTTCTATACAAGCTTGCGCGCGGCGATAATATTGCTCGACAGCGCTTGTAGGTTGGGGTGTAGGCGTTGGCTGTGGGGTTTCGCTGGGATTGGGAGTAGTACGAGTTGATGCTTTGGGTTGCTGAAAACCACTCGCACCTTTGTGCATCAAGTAGACTAAATTGAGTTCGCTTAAAGTGCCAATAATATCGAAAACTTGCTCGAAATTCTCATACTGCTTTGCGGCTAGCTGGTGAAGTGAAGTTTGATAAAAGTGTTCAATATTGCTTGCTTGAGCTAACTTTTGTGCTAGTTTAGATTTTAGTTCAACGGTAGTTGGTTCTTGTGCCAGACGCTTGCTCATTTCTCTTAGTACAACAAGATGTTCAGTACGGTTACGCTCTTTAGAGAATTGTTCGTAGGCAGGATTGACAATTTTTGAGAGTAGTTGATTGGCGAGTTGTTTCTCTTCTGGAGTGCTGGCTGCACAACTATCAGGGTGTAAACGACGGGCTATTTGCAGATAACGTTTGCGAATTCGCTCGAAATCTGCATCGACAGGAATGCCGAGAACTGCATGGTGGTCAGTGAAATCATACTGGAATAAGCCACGGTCGATTTTAAATGACATAGAACCTTGTGCCACCTGCAAAGCCTATAAGTTGTTTCTAGTGTACTGCGCCATATTTCCTAAGTTGGGGATTCGTAGCTAAAAGCGCGATCGCTGTTGTTAATATTATTCCCTACCGATGTTAAAGAACGAACGTGTAGCAACTCATCACTCAAAGCTGCGTGGAGATAGCCGTTTGTTGCTAAAATTCGCCCCGATGCCATATCAAACGGACTTTGATCGTAAGCAGTGACTTTTCCTTTAGCTTCTTCAAGTAAGACAATTCCCGCCGTGATATCCCACGGTGAAAGTCCGCGTTCCCAGTAACCATCTAAGCGCCCACACGCGACATAAGCTAAATCAAGCGCGGCGGAGCCACTGCGGCGCACGCCTTGCGTAAGATGTGTGAGATGACAGAATTCTGCATAGTTGTTGTCTGGTGTTTCGCGGCGATCGTAGGCAAAACCTGTAACTAAAAGGCTTTTACTCAGTTCCTGCGTTTGGGAAACAGAAATTGGGCGGCGATCGCGTGTCGCGCCTAAGCCTCTAGCAGCCCGAAATAATTCTTGATGGAAAGGGTCGAAAATCACGCCTACGTGGGGACTCCCCGCAACGAGTAACCCAATTGATACAGCAAAACTAGGGTACTGGTGCGCGAAATTGGTTGTACCATCTAGGGGATCAATTGCCCAAAGATAATCGCTGGTTGAATTTCCGACGTTACCTGATTCTTCCGCCAAAATTCCATGTTGCGGTACGTGACGCCGTAGCACATCTAAAATGACGGCTTCGGAAGCTTTATCGGCTTGGGTGACTAAATCTCCAGGGCGTCCTTTTTCAACAACTCCATCTAATGCACCATAATAGCTTTGAACAACCGCTCCAGCAGCTAGCGCGGCTTCTGTTGCAATATCTAGATAAATTTGCAGTTGGGAAGTTGAAGTCATAATTGACGAGATTGAAATGGCAGTGATTGCGGAGGTGTCCTCTGCAATATTAGCTGACGGCGAAATTCTGCTGGAGTCAAACGCATTGGTTGAAAGGGATTCCAAATCCCCCGCTCCATGAGTCTAGCTGATTCTTGCGCGCGAGTCAGTTGCTGAGTGTACTTGTCATTAGGGTTTCTAGCAACAGCTAGAAGATATCCCTGTGCGACAAGCCATTCATTTAACAATACTTTGTCATACCATACATACGCTTGGTAGCGACCAAAACGGTCTTTTTGTTGCACGTCGAACTCTAGCAGAACATTGCTGCCTTGAACAATTTTTTCTAATTGTTGTTTTGCCGTTTGTCCCCACGGCTGTTGTTGCAAATCGGGTGCGTCTACTCCGATGAGGCGGACTCGTGCATTAAAATTACTTTGCGCCTCTAAGCCGATGACTTCAAGTGTATTACCACTGACTACCCGCGTTACCTTGACAGTCTTACCTTGCGGTGTTGTTTTTGGCTGACACGCCGAAATTAAGAGTAGAAGCAGCACGCAAACAATTTTAAACGTAGCATGACTCTGACCTCTAATCTTCATCTAACGGTAAACCCGCCCGCACTTTTCCTTTACCAAAATAACGTCCGAATTGTAGTTCGTATACTTCATCTTCGTCTTGGGTTTCGACTTCCAAATCAGAAAGTGGGTAGCTAACGCACAACAACGCATAGCCTTTGGCGCGTAATTCGGGAGATAAGCCCATCGCTTCGGGTTGATAAATTTCTCCTGATAGCACTCGTACCGCACAGGTTGTACAAGCACCATTACGGCAGGAAAATGGCAGTTCTACGCCTTGCTTTTCGGCATTTTGGAGGATATAGCCGTCTTCAGGAACTTTGAGCGTGTAGTTCTTATCGCGCGCGCGATCGCGAATTTGAATTTTGTAATAACGAGTCATGAAGCTAATAAATTATCTATTCTTGCTGAATGTGCATGACTTCATTGTATAATTATAATTTGTGACACCTGGAGAGGTGGCCGAGTGGTTGAAGGCGCAGCACTGGAAATGCTGTAATAAGGCAACTTATTCGAGGGTTCGAATCCCTCCCTCTCCGTTCTAAAACCTAAAACTAGCTAGTAGCTTTGCCACAAACCATGGTTGATTTGTTTTGATTCAATAATTGCGTGGCACTATTCAGACTATCAGTGTTTATGCGACTTTGCTGCGTATAGATTGAAGAAGGAGGGCATGCTAAAAATATAAGAATACAAGCGGCTTTAGAGCAAGCTTTTATTAACCGGCAAGCAATTGTTGCTCAGCTTTACATCGAAGCAGAACAAGCAATTAACGAAGATGCTAGTCTATCACGAGTACACACAACATCAATCAGCAACTAAAAATTCTAATTGAAGTGGCTTAAAAGACAATTTGTGGAACTAACGTGGTTTCTGTATCTATTATCGTTAAATATCCAATCCCTAAAAAGTTCTCGCCTTCGTGATAAATCCGCAACGGTGAGTTTAACGGTAATTCATCAGTAGCATCGTAAGAAACTTTTTGACCTTGACACCATTTTTGAGCGATCGCAATAGGTAAGGTGACAGCATGAAGATGCTGTAATACCCGTGTCGGTAGAATAGGTTGAAAACTGTGTTGTTGAATTTGAAATTCCAATTGCTCAAACGTTAAGCTATCTGCAATTTCAAAACCACTACTGTGCGTGCGGATGAGTTTAGCTAAAGTTCCACCAGTTTGTAAGACTCTACCCAAATCGCGAGCGATCGCGCGAATATATGTTCCCGCACCACAGGTGATCACCACCTCGATTTGCGGAAAATCACCTGGGTACCAATTTAAAATTTCAATCTGAAATATTTCGACACTCCGTACAGGAATTTCAACATTTTCCCCTGCACGGGCAAGATCGTATAAGCGTTTTCCTTGAACTTGGATTGCACTATAACGCGGCGGTATTTGCTCAATTTTGCCTTGAAACTGTTTGAGTGCGGTTGCAACTTGTTCTAGAGTTAAATTTGATACTGGCTGTGAGGTAATAACTTCCCCTTCTAGATCATCGGTTGTTGTCGTAATTCCTAGTTGAATTGTTGCTTGATAAGCTTTATTTCCTGGTAAAAATTGTAACAATCGGGTAGCTTTACCTAAAGCGATCGGTAAAACTCCTGTCGCCGCAGGATCTAGTGTTCCGCCGTGTCCAACACGCTTCATTTGTAAAAGTCGTCGTACGTGCGCGACGCAATCGTGAGAAGTGAACCCAGGGGGCTTGTTTAAATTGAGGAAACCTAGCACTAGTTGTTACGAAAAATAGTAAAACTTAAATATTGTATTTTGTACTACATAGCAATCGTTTGTTTTTACCATTTCCCTTTGCTGAAGAGGCAGAAGATAAGTCATCTTGGGGCTTAGTTATAACTGTTTTCAAAAGTGACATGGTTTTACTTTGCTTTTACAAAGTACAGCACTCCCTCACTCGTATCACCTTTATAAAATAACATTAAACGACCTGAAGCATCAGTCGCAATACAACGTACCGATTGGAGAGCAAAAAAGAATTGGGATTCCTGATTCATTACCTGTTCGTCACAGCGCATTCGAGTTGCACTTAATGCGCCTACAGAAAGTTGATTATTCACCAAATTATAGGAGCCGTTGAAACTATTACATCCCCCAGAACCATTTACTTGATTGTTTTCAAAACGCAGAGATATCTTGGTTTTGGGTACAAGAGTGACAACAGACCCTTGACGCTCCCAACGTTCAAGTTGCCAAGAATAATTTTTGAAAGCTATATCAGACTGCAAAGAGGATTCGGAGGACATAGAAAGTAATTGGGTTAAAGAAGACGTTGTACCAGCCAATAAACTAAGACTGTAGCTTAAGACAACCCCCGTGGTAATTAAGATAGAACCCAATGGTACTAAAAAAAGTTTGAGTGTAACCATCTTTGTTCGCATGATGGATAACCTCTCATCTATAAATGAAGTAGAAATTGAAGATCCCTATCCTCTTTTTTCAAAGCTAGGTAAACTCAAAGACACTTTTTTCCTATTTTCTGTTCCCTCTACAATCGCGTATAAAGAGAGTAAAAACGAACGCTGTTAGAGTTAGAATGCTGTGATTATAAAAAAATTAGAAATCTCAGTCGATAAAAGTCTTTGCAACTATAAAATTGCAAGCAATTGCTAATATATCAGTCTCGTTGGGGTAGTTGAGACATTGAAGATACGAATAACCATTACTCTAACTAATTTTCAACCCTGATCTCTGACCTCTGCTACATATATAGCAATCTTATTTGAGTTGTAAGATTTTTTTTGGAGACGTAGACGCGGAGCGGCATGCCGTAGGCTACCACTCCAGACACAGAGGAAGGAGCCAGTGCGCCCTTGGGGGTGTCCCCCGTTACAGCAACTGGCGTAACGCAGAGAAAAGAGAGAGTCTCACGAATGATTTAGGACTGCTATATTTATTTTTGTTCAATCCACTGGATTTTTATAATAAAATAAATGCCTTTAATAGGCAACGAGATTGTAACCTCTAAAGGCACTTATTGCTAACAATTAATAACACCTAACTATTGGTAAATATTAAGTACAATATCCTAGTTGTTGAAAAGTCTGGGAGCTACCCGAAGGTCTTGAGGAGCATAATGTGTTCAGCAAAGAACCAATATTGCCGGCTCCAAAAGTACCATAACTACTAGAAGGGTATTGTGTATTTTGTGCAAATTGAGATGAGTAATTATCTTTTGGTGAATTTGGATCAATAGAACCCCAAGAAGTGACACCGACAATTACGTTAGCCGTAGATGCATTGCCTGCATTTGCTCCTCCAGAGAAAGCGGGATCTTGATATCCAAAATTAGCTAACCAAGCTCCTCCACTTGCGCCACCAGTAAAATTACTACCTTGATAGATTTGCTTAGCACCACTAACTGTGGTCAGATAACTAGGTCCATCAGATCTTTGCATAATCCGACCTGAATCTGATAATGCTGGATATCCAGTGGTGGTAAGTGCAGCAACTGATAAATTACCTGTACGACTAGAGCTAACAAATGAATAATTATTCCAACCGTAAGTTAAATATCCAGTTATATCTCCAATAAACTGACCTTGGGAATTCTTGCGCAAAGCAATAACCGCTAAGTCATTGTTTCTAGCCGTTCCGCTTCCTGTGTCGGTTCCGTTTGCCCAAGAAGCAGGTCTCACAAGTGATTCCCAAGCCCAACTTCCATAGGGAGCAGAGCCATTATAAGATGCTGGTGTAAATGTGAAACCTGAGAAAAGACTTGTGCCAGTGCCAAAGTCCTGAATGCAGTGTGCAGCGGTGACAATTACACTTCTACGAATTAAGGTTGCAGAACAATGAGTGGTTCTAGAACCGATGTTGAATGTGAGCCTTCCCATAGTACGATAAGGATAAGTAGCGCTGAGGTAAGCATTAGAACCAGCACCTACGGCTGAAGTAGGCAGATGTGACACTCGTTTGGAAGTGTATGGTACTGAAATAGAGCCAAAAGCTTGAGGAATAATCGAGTTATCTACTGAATTTGTAGAGAATTCTCCATTCATACGATTTCCTTGATTAGAAACCTTCCCTGGTGTCGCTACTCCTGGCGTTACTCCACTTTGGTTGATTTCTGCTTGGCTAGATGGAGTGAGATTAGGAAGATATAGTGGTGCTAGAGAATTCCTGTGTGGCAAAGAGTTTTTGATCGCCGTTGGAGACAACGGTTGTTGTTGTCCTACTACGACTACGGCAACATCACGGTTTTGGGCAAGAGCCTCAGACCCATAACTACTTAGCAAACTTAGTAGTAATCCAGTTGATGCAATAGTTAATGATTGCGTAATTGATATGTGCATATTGTTCATGATTAATTTATTAAGCACAAAAATTTATGGCAACAGTTAATTTTTTGCCTCAGCGCTTTGGTGAGCAATAATTCGTCACTGTGAGATGCGATAGCCTATTAATCATTTACCATTCATAAACATTGACACTCCTGCTTAAAACTTGTCTGCAAGGTGTCCCTCAACGTCAAATCTTGCCTTTCCGGAAGTATCCAAGATTTTGTAACATTTATTCATGTAGAGCTATGTAGTTTTACATAGCTTGTAAAACCAGAGGCGAAAAACAGTGAAGCGATACGAATACAGGCTCGCTGTTGTCAGTTGAGCGAGTATTGAATGTTACTAAAATTTATTCAAGATTTCACTTGAAACCCGCGATCGCCAAGCCTAGCCAGTTTGTGATGGCTACACTCAAGTGGTTCAAATCTAAGTTAAAGATTGATGCTCAATCCATGACAAAAAGCAAGTAGTTTTAAGATTAATTTACTCGTTGCAACTGGGCGATTCTCGGATCAATAATTTTTTGACCTAGTGTGGGAAATTTAATCGCGACAGAGACTTTATTTCCAGAACCGAAAACATGAGTGATTTCACCAACTCCGAAGGTTTTGTGTAAGACGCGATCGCCGACTTGCCAATTTTGCGGACTTGTATTTACAGGAGTCGCAGCTACTTCTCTGCTTCGCGAAGCGATACTTGGTGGTTTTGTGTAACTCCGACTCGCAGGCTGTTGATCTGCAAGTAATTCTTCGGGTAACTCTGTCAAAAACTGCGAACGAATCGCCGGTTCGCGCGAACCATAAAGACGACGTTCCCGCGCGTGCGAAAGATGCAAGAGTTCTTGCGCGCGAGTAATGCCAACATAACACAAACGTCGTTCTTCTTCTAAAGAATCAGGATCGTCTAACGAACGGAAATTAGGTAATAAACCTTGTTCCATTCCTACTAGGAAAACTACAGGAAATTCTAACCCTTTAGCCGCGTGTAGTGTTAGTAAAGAAACGGCTTTTTGTCCTTCTTTTAAATTATCTAAATCAGAATTTAAAGCTGTGCTAGCTAAAAAAGCTTCTAAAGAAGTATCTTCACTTTCTTCTTCAAATTGGACGACAGCATTGTGGAGTTCTTGCAAGTTTTGCAGGCGTTCTAAACTTTCATCATTACCTTGGTTTTTCAAGTCTTGAATGTAACCTGATTCTTCCATAATTGCTTGCACAATGACCGATGCCGGAGTAATATCGACTTGTTCTTGCCAGTGGCTGATTAACTGCGCAAAACTCGTCACACCTTTTACCGATCTCCCTGCTAAAGTACCCGCCGATGTCTCATCGCTGATAATTTCCCACACAGGAATACTTAATTCTTGCGCTGCGCTTACCAAAGCATCGATTGTAGCTTTACCAATACCACGACGCGGTGTGTTAATTACACGTAGCAAACTCACGGTATCTGAAGGATTAACAATGACCCGCAGATAGGCGAGAATATCTTTAATCTCTTTGCGATCGTAAAACTTCAATCCACCAACAATTGTATAAGGAATACCCCAGCGTAATAGAGTATCTTCAAACGGTCGCGATTGTGCATTAGTGCGGTAGAGAATAGCAAAACTACCCCAATCAAAATCAGAATAGCGGCGTTCTAAATTGCGAATTTGATTAATGACAAACTGCGCTTCCGCAATTTCATCATCGGCTTTGTATAAATAAATTTGTTCGCCAGCCCCACGCGTAGGTTTGAGAATTTTATCGATGCGCTGAGTATTATTTTCTATTAGTTCATTGGCGGCTTGCAGAATGTTTTCTCTAGAGCGATAATTTTCTTCTAGCTTTACCATAGTGCGAGTATCAGCATCAGGCAAACCATCGCCAAAATCAGACTGAAATTCTAGTAAAATTGTAAAATCTGCCATACGGAAACTATAAATTGACTGATCGGCATCACCAACGACAAAGATCGAGCGATTTTGCCAATTCCAATTTTGTTTATTTGTTTCTCCGTTGGTAACAAGTAACCGAATTAAGTCATATTGCGTCCGGTTGGTATCTTGATACTCATCAACTAAAATATGTTGAAATTTGTTATGCCAATAGCCTAATACTTGTTCGTTTTGTTGAAAGAGTTGTACAGGAACGAGAATGAGGTCGTCAAAATCTAAAGCGTTATTCTCGGCTAAAGCGCTTTGATATTGACTGTAAACTTCAGCGATAACGCGCCCGCGATAATTGGGTTGTTGACGCTCAAACTCTTGGGGAGTTAATCCTTGATTTTTCGCATTACTAATTGCATAGCGTACCGAACGCGGTTCAAACTTTTTATCATCTAAATTAAGTTGTTTAATCACTATTTGTTTGACAAGGCTTTGCGCATCAGATTCATCAAAAATTGAAAAATTGCGATTCCAACGCCGTCCTTTTTCATCTTGATATTTTTCAATATCAAATCGCAGCACGCGGGAAAATAAGCTGTGGAAAGTACCAATCCACAAATCTTTAATCATTGTTTTATACACGCGCGATCGCAAACTTGTCTGTTCGTGCGGTACTAACGCTTCTAAGGGCTTTCCATAGTCACGAATCGCAATTTGTTCGGCAAACAGCTTTTGGATGCGTTCTTTCATCTCCCGCGCGGCTTTATTAGTGAAGGTGACAGCCAGGATATTTTCAGGATCGACGCGGTGTTTCAGAATCAGATTGGCAATTCGGTAAGTCAGCGCCCGTGTTTTACCAGAACCTGCGCCAGCAACGACCAACATCGGACCGCAGAAATGTTCTACAGCTTGGCGTTGACTCGGATTGAGGCTATGGAGAAAGTCAATACTTGTCGTCATGGGTGTAAGAAGTGCGATCGCGCTTAGGGCTGCAAAAGATATATCCTGTCTGACTTATATTACAAAACTTATGCGATGTTTGTAGCTTCCTACTTATTGCAACCCAGGTGTAAATCTTTAGCAAATATTAAGCTAGCTGGAGTTCAGTAGTACCACTGTTATTATCTTCAAGAATAAATATTCTAGTGAGATTTTCAGTAAATTTCGCATTTATGCGCAATTTACAGTTTGCTAAACTCTATCAAATTAAATCCTTTCGAGTAGCGGAAACGACAATTATGGGTACATCAGATACACCTTTGTGGGTTCAAGACAGAGATACAGTGATTGCAAAGGAAAGTCATGCTGAGTGGCGTTATGGAGAACCACCAGACTACTCGCGTAATAATGCAGCACTCAAAGAGCAAAGTCAATACAATCATATCGAAGGTTCTTTAGAGGCGATCGTCCAAAATTTAGTCAGAACTTTTGAAATGGAAGCCTCTTTTAAGACGAATCCTCAACAGTGGTTATCTATTGTTGCTGATAAGTTTCGGATGCGGACAAATAATCAGCCAGAATACACAGCTAACGATGTTGTTGCTGCGGGAACTTACAACTTATTTTTAGGAGAATCAGAGCACTATAGTGCTAAGTCTGAAGATTTTGAATCATCAGGAAAAATCTTTCATGATACTTTTCCGAATGGTTTCTTATGGGAACTTATTGAAGTGTTAGCAGGACCACCTAATGTAACTTTCAAGTGGCGTCATTGGGGAACTTTTAGCGGTTCTTACAAAGGACATGAACCTACAGGAGAAGTTGTAGAAATCGTCGGTATTAGTGTAGCGCGGGTGACTGACGATCTCAAAATTGAATTGCTAGAACATTATTTTGATACTAATTCTTTCTTAGGAAAACTAACATCAGGTGGAACGATTGCAAATGGCTGTCCTTTTCATCAACAAGCATAAAGATTGACTTTTAAATGACGCGCGATCGCTTTCTGTATCATGTATATCAAAAGCGATCGCTTTTGATAATTTGTGCGTTTCGATATTATTTTATTTGGACTAACTCTGAGAGGCGATCGTGCTTAGTAATTTGGTGAATAACAAGGGCGCTTAGCAGAAGGGCGCGAACTTGTGGTGCGACTACTCACGCGACGCTTGAGGGAGTTACCGCCACAGGTGCAAACTCAAATTGCATCGCTGTCGTTAGAACAAATCGCTGATTTAGAAGCTTGGTTGAGTCAAAACGTTTAATTTAAAGCTAAAGATGCTTCTTATGCATAAATTATTGAGTTTGCCAATATTTTAATGCGTAGACATTCTACAGTTGATTCTAGTAATTCTGCGGAAGCGATCGCAGCCACTCTACAAGAGAATAAAGTCAAGGCATATTTACCAAAGACCAAGGAATGCTCGCTAACTTTCAAACTAATGCTCAATTGATTGATTGGACCAATGAACAATCCTTCGCTCAACCTGTAGTTTGTCTAAAAGATGGTCACGATATCGCATTGTGAATTATGAGTATTACCAGGCACAAGAATTTTCCTCAATCGGTTCGGGTGCCGTGGAATCCGCTATCAAACAGATTGGTCGGCGAGTGCAACTTTCAGCTGCCCAGTGGAAGCGGGAAAATGTCCCGCAAGTGTTAGCTCATCGTTGTGCTTATCTGAATGGGTTAATTGACTCACCATTGCCCAGCCGCTCAGCATAATTGCTTGTAGAAAAAGTGACATGTTCCCCGTTCTGCTTACTTACATTGGTACTGGCAAATTAAATTTATTGCTGCCAAAAACGTCGCTCAAGTTTGTGATAAAATGCTTCATGCTTGCGGTGGTACAGGCTTCAAAAAAGAATTAGGAATCGAACATTATTTACGTGATGGTAAAGCCGGGTGGGCTATGGGACCAACAAATGAAGTACTAAGACAATTTGTTGGCAAATTGGCATTATTAGGAATCGACTCACTCGACTACTGGAATCAACACGTCAATGAGCATCATGAGCATGTATTACAAACGAAATTAACAAATTAAATATTGAAGATAAAAAAACAACTCGCTGAACTTTACTCGCCCAAGTAGCCGCCGAAGAAGCTAAAAATTCTCCAAAAGTTCTCCAAGAAACTACAATATAATCCTACCTTTGTACGTCTGCGATTTGCTCATTTATGAGCTTCATCAATCTAAATCGCTATTGGTAACACTGGTTACAAACAATAAAGACTACCAGCCGCAAACTTGTAATAACAAATCTATCGCAAGTATGAACTTACCAAGCATTACCCATGAATGCTGAAGCTCAAGAATTTTTAGGAACCTTCATATCAGAGAGCTACTACTTCTATGCCTCTGTATTCATGTTACTGATTCATGCGGGTTTTCTTGCCTACGAAGGTGGTGCATCACGCACCAAAAACGTTCTCGCTACGATGGTAAAAAACTTACTCACCCTTTCTAGCGTAGGACTCGCATTTTTCTTTTTTGGATGGTGGGTTTATAACGCTTTTCCTCTATTTCCTGTGAGTGGAGGAATCCTTGGTCCGTGGACAACTGCAACAAATGATACCATAAAAGCGGCAATGGCAGTTGTAGAAACATCTTATCCTTGGTCGCCTGCGTTAGCACCAAACACCGCCGATCATCTAACCGGAGTTTTCTTTTTTGCCTTTGCATTATTTGCTATGACTACAGCCTCGATTCTTTCAGGAGCCTTGATCGAACGAGTTAAAATCGGTGCATATATTATTATGTCAATCATTCTCGGTTCGTTTACCTGGGTTGTGGCTGCGGCGTGGGGATGGAACCCCTTTGGTTGGTTTTATACTGCATTTGGCTATCACGATTTTGGTTGTTCAGCAGTTGTTCACGGTGTTTCTGGCTTCTTTACTTTAGGCGTATTACTTAATCTCGGTCCTCGAATTGGTAAGTACGATGAACGAGGCAATCCTAAACCAATATTACCACATAATCTACCGTTAACAATGGTAGGTTTGATGCTTATTTTTGTGGGATTTTATGCCTTCTTAGCAGCTTGTTTAATCTTCCTACCAGGCTATACCAGAGAAACAACGATTTACGGAACTCCAATGACTTTAGCTTCGATTGGAGTTAATACAACGCTCGCATTAGCATCTGGAATTATCGGTGCTTATATTTCTTCTAAAGCCGATCCTTTTTTCACAATTTCAGGAGGACTTGCGGGAATCATTTCAGTTGGTGCTGGCATGGATTTATATCATCCAACTGTTGTCATTGTTTTAGCGTTCTTTGGTGCATTTTTAATGCCAAAAGTCGCTTTATTTATCGAAAGAATTGGGATTGATGATGCAGTAGGTGCTTTTGGCGTACATGGTTTTTGTGGATTGCTAGGAAGTTTAGCAGTAGGAGTATTAGCAACTGGATATCCTCAAGGCGAAGGTGTACCGGTAACAGGTTTTATTGGACAATTAGTTCCTACCTTAATTTGTGTCATTATTTTAGGCTTTATTCCAGGTTATACTACAAGCTGGCTACTCAAGAAATTGCATCTTTTACGCGTACCTCGTGATGAAGAAATTGCTGGATTAGATATCGCTGACTTAGGTGTAGAAGGCTATCCCGAATACAGCATGAATTGGGCAACATCAACAGTGACTATACAAAATCGTGCTGAAGCGGTAACAGGAAGATTAGAGCCACAACCAGGGATGCAAGACTAAACAAGGGAGAAAGATATGAGTAGTCCGTTTAGCAATCCAAAAGAATTTCTTGAAGCTGAAGGACCAATTTACACCTTTGGCAACAATCCATCAATTATTACTTTTTTACTGATTGTTAGTAGTATTCTCTTCTTGTGGTTTATCTATGCTTCGTACAAAATAAAAAGTGGCAAGCTTCCAGCAAAAAATCCTGTGGCTTTGAGTCTTTTAATTGTGGCAAGTGCGTTGTCTTTAGCAGGAACAGCTTATAATTCTACAGTTGATAAAATCCATCAACCTGCGAGAAGAGAATCACGAGTTATTAGCTCAAAAAAACAGCAATGGCAACTACCAATGACTTTAATAGGTATGGTTGCATCGGGTAGTTTATTGCAACGTCGTACAAAGAATCGTCAAAGAAAGCGAATTAAAACGACTAATCGTAATCAGCATGAGTTGTGAGGTATTGTGATGAGAGCAGCGTTGGTAGTTGGTTCAGTTGTTTCTTTACGGCGCTACCCTGTTAAATCAATGATGGGGGAAAAATTGGATGCGACTGAGATAAGCCACAAAGGAGTAGTCGGCGATCGCGCTTATGCTTTAATTGAATTTGCCACAGGTAAAGTTGTCAGCGCCAAAAATCCTCGCAAATGGCTAAACTGTTTGATTTCCACGCTGCTTTTGTTGCTTCACCAATAATAAACAACATTCCGCCCGTTGAAATTACCCTTCCAGACGGAACAAAACTATCAAGTGAACAAGAAAACATCAACGAGTTACTTTCCGATGTGTTAGGGCGTGGGGTAACACTGGCATCAACCGCACCGCCCGAACCTATCCTAGAAGAATACTGGTTAAACATGGAAGGGCTTCCCTACCAAGAAACTGTTACTGATGAAAAGATACCAGCGGGTACTTTCTTTGATTTAGCTACATTACATTTGCTCACAACCGCAACAATCGAACGCTTACAAAAATTAACACCATCAGGACGATTTGAGATGCGCAGCTTTCGCCCTAATATTGCAATTGCTTCAAATACAACTAACGATTTTATCGAAAACGACTGGATTAATCGCATCGTTGTGATCGGTGAAGAAGTTCAAATCAAGATTACGGGCTTTTGTCCGCGTTGTGTCATGACAACATTACCGCAAGGCGATTTACCGAACGATCCGAGTATTCTCAAAACTGCGGTGCAGCACAATCATGGTAATGTGGGCGTTTATGCCAGCGTAGTGCAAGGTGGTACAATCAGTTGCGGCGATTTGATTCAAATTTTGGGTTGATACAGGTACATATTTACTTTTACTGAATACAAGAAGTGACTGTTGCGGTTAAATCAACTCATGCATTTTACCTAGATATACCTGTACCATTGGGCAAAGTAGTTGCAGAATATCGCATCACGCCTGGAAGTGCGATCGCTTACTCGGTTAAAGTCGGAAAATATATTCAAATTATCGACATTGCAACCTTATGGTATTACTCCGCGACTCGGTTGGGTAGCGGTAAATTCCTTTTTTAATACAACCGTCACAGGGGAAGAGGCGATCACTTTTACTGAATCTTGGTCGCGTCCAGAGTAACGAAGCTGCGTCGATGGTAAGGCAGCTATACCCAGTTCCTACAGAGCTAGTGATCAACGCCTTGTGGCATCTAAGGTTTCAGCACAACAATGCCGTCAAAACCTGATCGCCTCTTTGTTGAGGTTCTAGTACGGCACTTAAACAACTCATCAGCAGTGTGGTGTTGTTCTTGCCAGCGTTTCTGAGACTTGTGTTTTGTTCGTCAGTGTGTTCCAAATCAATCACTCAGCTTCTTGTCGATGAAGTTGGGCTTGCTGAGCGTTAGTTCAACACCGTAGGTTTGAATTCTAAATTACTTTGCACATCTTTCTTAAGATATATTTCGCTGGTGAATAGATTTCGTCTCTTATGGTACATTTGTACTATTCAAGTGGAAATCAGGGAGCTACATCATTTCACGCAAGTAGATTCTTCAATCATCAATTAGCCAAAGGAGCGCACGATGCAGTTGAATCCCTATCTGACTTTCAACGGACAATGCGAGACAGCGTTTAAGTTCTATGAGCAGTGTCTAGGTGGCAAAATCGAAGCGATGATGAGCTATGGTGAGTCGCCAATGGCAGAGGAAGTGCCGTCGGAGTGGCGCAACAAAATTATACATGCCAGCTTAATTGTGGACGACCGACTATTAATGGGTTCTGACTGTTCACCTGAGCAGTATGAAGAAACAAAAGGCTGTTCTGTATTACTCAACATTGACAATCCAGTAAAAGCAGAGCGTATTTTTCAGGCATTGGTTGAAAACGGGACAGTGCGGATGGCTATGCAGAAGACATTTTGGGCTGCCCGTTTTGGTATGCTTGTCGATCAATTTGGCATCCCGTGGATGATTAACTCCGAGCCAGCCGCTTGATGCATTAAACATTACGGTGAAACGAAAAGCTGAGCATAAGCAATAGAGACAAATAAAGCACAATAGGAGTCAGCGATGAAGACTGAACTACAGAACGAACACTATTGGCTACAGAAGCTTGTTGGCGAGTGGACATACGAAACAGAGGTGATGATGGAGGCAAATCAGCCTCCGGAAAAGGCTACGGGAACCGAGAGCGTGCGATCGCTTGATGGCATCTGGATTCTAGCTGAAGGACACGGTGAGATGCCTGGCTGTGGTACTGCAACAACGATGGTGACACTTGGCTACGATTCGCAAAAGCAGCGTTATGTGGGCACTTGGATTGGCTCGATGATGTCTCACCTTTGGGTATACGATGGCGAACTAGATGCGGCTAGAAGGGTGTTGACGCTCAACGCAGAGGGACCGGCGATGACTGGTGAAGGGCTGGCAAAGTACAAAGACGCGATCAAGTTCAAAAACGACAATCATCGAGTGCTGACATCGTCTGTGTTGGGCGATGATGGAGAGTGGCACGAGTTTATGACAGTAAATTATCAACGGCAGTCATAGCAGAATTCCAGATTTTAGCACCATGTAGCAGGACGGAAGAAACAGCTATTGAGCATTGGCGGCTTTCCAAAGCACGACTCAGCCGGATACACGATGTCATGGCTCGCTATGTTGACGAAGTACCTGGTCTAGTGACATTGGTCAGTCGCCAAAGTAAGGTACATGTTAAGCGGTATCAAATAACACTCGCAGCACTCTTATGCACTCGGCAGTGTTTTACAACACATAGTTGCGATCGCTAATTAGATATTTGCTTCCCCAAGTAGAAATGGAGGAGGTTTAGATGATAAATCAAGTGCTGAAGAACAAAGTAGCTTTAGTTGCAGGAGCAACACGCGGTGCAGGTCGCGGTATTGCCATTGAACTAGGTGCGTCAGGTACAATTGTTTATGTCACAGGTCGAACCACCCACGCTCAACGCTCCGAGTACAACCGTCCTGAAACTATTGAAGAAACGGCAGAACTAGTAAATCAAGCGGGCGGTTATGGTATACCGGTTCAGGTCGATCATCTCGATCCAACACAGGTTCAAGTTCTGGTAACGCGAATTGAGAACGAGCAAGGTCGGTTGGATATCCTAGTTAATGATATCGGTGGAGAATATCTGGCAGAGTTTAATCGGCCCGTGTGGCAGCTTTCTTTAGAAAAGGGACTGCGATTGTTTAGACTGGCACTCGATACGCACATCATTACTAGCCACTTTGCGCTACCGCTTTTAATCAAAAATTCAGGGGGTCTAGTCATCGAAGTCACTGATGGTACGGCAGAATACAACAATACAAACTACCGATTATCACTGTTCTACGATCTAGCAAAAACCTCAGTAATTCGCATGGCTTGGGCACTAGCACAAGAGCTTCAACCTCATCAATGCACATCTGTGGCGCTAACTCCAGGCTGGTTGCGCTCAGAAATCATGTTAGATCATTTTGGGGTTAGCGAAGCCAATTGGCAAGACGCAACTGCAAAAGAGCCTCACTTTGTTATTTCTGAAACCCCTCATTATATTGGTCGTGCTGTGGCTTGTCTTGCTGGAGATCCAAACGTTACCCGCTGGAATGGTCAGTCGCTGTCAAGTGGTCAACTGGCAAAAGTCTATGGCTTTACAGACTTGGATGGCTCGCAGCCTGATGCTTGGCGCTACATTTGTGAAGTTGAGGCTGTTGGTAAACCCGCAGATGCAACTGGATATCGTTAGCGTTGTTCAAATTTTCTGAAGCTAAGGTCTAGGTGTGCTGCATCTGTAGTGCTTCAACCTTGTTTTCTAAGCTTTGCAGATATTCTGCGTATTCAATCTGAAATTCGAGTGCATTTTTGAAATCGGTGGAACGCTTTGACAACCGCTTCCTTGCTAGTTTCTGTTAAAGTGATCGCTTGGGGTTGACGAGGGAGGCGAAACTGCGTGTTTAAGTTGTTGGTGTGGACGAAACAGCTTGTAGCAATACGCTCCATACGCCATATCACCGGCTTTGTTAAATGCGTCTAGCAACTTACCGTGATGTTTGAAGAGGAGATTTTGCCAGTTTTCAGTAATATGATTGGCGATGTACTGACCAATCGCGTAAATATCGGTATTTTGGTTGCCTAAGAACACGATTTGTGATGAATTCATTGAGCTTGCTCCAATCTTAGCGTCTTGTATTGTGACGCCTAACCAATGTGGCAAGATTGTAAAAACATGATCTTTTTAACCGCAGCGATCGCCCGCGTCCACCGGAAATATTTCATGCCTAAAACTTGCCTAAAAAATCACCCAGTATTAGCAACAATCAACTGTATTCAACGGTAATACGGAAAATGCCAGTAATCTTGAAACCCTTACGAATAAGCCTTGCACAGCTTTTGTATTTATGATAAAAAATGGCTCAGGAGTGATTTGAACACTCGACCTTGGGCTTATGAGTCCCCTGCTCTGACCAACTGAGCTACTGAGCCAAGTATTAGACAACGACTTATAAATATAGCATACACTATCTGCGATTACTAGTCTTGCTTAAATTAAATAGAAATAGCACGATTTGTGCATAAAGACAGGCATTGAGTCATAAAAATGTGAAATTTCCTAGTTTTTTCCCTGATTTATATCAGCGACGAAACTTCCCTAACGCAGTAGCATATTCATTTATGTAGCAATAATGCTTGATGTCATCATTCCCAGTAAGGGTTGAATTAACAGATGAACCTGTACGGATTTCTTCAATCGCTCGGCATTGCTAATCCTAGTGGAACTGGCTGGCTAGCGGTGATCTTTACCTTTTTATTAGCCTGGGTAGTCACCTGGCTGTTGACTCCGCCCGTGCGTTCGTTTGCATTACAAGTTGGTTGGGCAGACCAACCTAATGAAAGGCGACTCAATCGCGAACCGTTGCCCAACGCCGGAGGTTTAGTAATCTATTTTGGAGTTCTAGCTGCATTAGTCCTGGCGACGCTGTTACGCCCGATCGTGATTGAAGGTGTCCTTGCGGAAGTACTGACCATCTTACTGGGAGGATCGATATTAGTCCTTGTTGGCTTTATTGATGACCAATTTGGCTTACCGCCCTGGGTACGCTTATTCACTCAAATTCTGACAGCCCTGCTACTTATCAGCAGTGGTATCAAAATTGAAGCACCGTTAGGAACTCCGGTTGACTCGCTACTTGCGATATGTCTTACCGTGCTGTGGGTGGTCGGAATTACCAATGCCATTAACCTGATGGATGGAATGGATGGCTTGGCTGGGGGAGTTAGCTTTATTACCGCGATGAGTTTGCTGGCGGTGTCTGCGCAATTTGAAACACGGGCAGCCGCAACGTTACTACTCGCCGCCTTAGGAGGAGGCGCCCTAGGATTTTTGCGGCACAACTTCCATCCTTCACGGATTATTATGGGCGATGCCGGAGCCTATTTTTTTGGATATGTCTTAGCAGCAACAACGATTTTAGGTAATCTCAAAGTAACTACAGTATTTGCGCTAGTACCACCCGTTTTATTTCTGCTGTTACCAGTCATCGATACAACTCAAGTCTTTGTACTGCGCTTGATGGCAGGTAAAAATCCTCTGAGTAACCCTGGTAAAGACCATTTGCACCATCGATTACTTGCTTGGGGCTTTTCTCAAAGGCATACAGCGCTAACACTGTGGACAGGCACAATTGTCTCGAATTGGCTCGCAATGCAGCTACAGGGAATGAGTGCGATCGCCGCGCTAGTCACAATCGCTAGTATTATCGCACTACTGAGCTTTACAATTTGGCGTAGAATGCGATCACTCTGATTCTAAGACCACACTCTCTCAGCTAGACCATTAAATGAGTAGGGAAAGGAACTTAATATCCCTTCCCTACTCACTGCTAATTTGAGGCGATTCAATGACTAACGCTGACGAGGTAACAAAGCGATCGGATTAACGGCTCCTTTACCTGCAGGATGCACTTCAAAATGAAGGTGAGGACCTGTACTAAAACCAGTGCTTCCCATCTCAGCAATGTGTTGACCTTGTTCGACTTCTTGCCCTGCACGGACTAAGATGCGGTTGTTATGAGCATAACGAGTCAGTGAACCATCAGGGTGTCTGATATCTACCAAGTTGCCATAACCACCAGAATTCCAACCGGCGCGCACAATCACACCAGAAGCTGCTGCAAAAATAGGAGTTCCCACTGGTGCTGCTACATCGATTCCTCGGTGCATTCTTCCCCAGCGCCAGCCATAACCAGAAGAGAGAACGCCTTTTGCAGGCCAAATATAGCCTGTGAATGGTGCTGACGATCCTGGTTTAGGCAAATACATATCTGCTGCACCCAGCGGTGGCAATTCTGGAGATACTTGCCTTCCTCGGAGCGATTGTAATGCTTCGGTAGGATCGACGTTTGTCGGTGCAGTTGCTAATCGAGCTTTAATTGTGCCGGAACCTGAGGTATTTGCTTGAGCGACACGAAACTCTGGGTTAACCGGTTCAGAAGCTACTTTACGAGAACGGGTTTGAGTCACAACGGACGCCACCGATTTGGGCTTGGCTGGAGTAGCAGTAAGCTTAGTATTTACTTTAATTGAAGCTTCAACGGTTTGCTTGGCAGAATTAGCTGTAGGAGTGTTGTACTTTTGACGCAGTTGTTGAATTTCTGCCTGTAAGCCTTGGACATACAGATTTGGTGGATCAAGTGGTTCCTCATTTGAGAGACTACCACCCACGCCAAGCATTGCTACTGTTGGTTCTTGTTCTGCTGTATTCGTTGAAGGGTTGTTATAAGCAACAAATGTAGCTACTGAGGCTTCACGGCTATCAGGAATAACCGATACATGGGGTTGTGCAGAAATTGTTGCTCTGTTTTGTTGTTGAGAGCGATCGCTGACATTGATATTTTGAGCAACTGCACCGTGATATACCGAAGTCGGTATCGTAATGCTTTGGTTAATTTGTAGTTGGTCAGGATTAGTGATTTGGTTCGCACTGACAAGTTCATCTAGGGCAACATCATGCGCACGCGCGATCGCGGTTAGTGTATCTCCTGGTTTTACCTGATATTCTGTTGCCAGCGATGCGACTTGGACGCTGGCTTTGTTCGTGTCTTCAGGTACTTCAGAAATAACAAAAACTGTTTGTGCTTCTAGCGTTTTTGGCTGCGTACGCTCTGCAACTATACTTTGGTTTTCTGCGGTTTGTGGTGTTGTCGTTTCTGCTTCTTGAGTTGCCGTCTGCGTAGGACTAGGAATCGTATATGGTACATTTGCAATTCCAAATTCTACTGATGTCGTTGGCAGTTGAGTGCGATCAATTCGGTGTTGCCCGTTGACAATTTCTGCCTGCGTTTGTTGCTGTGACGCCTCAGAAGTCACGGCAATTGGTGTTAAAGATTCTTTAATATCGACCACGACGCTGTTATCGCGGATATCTTCGGTTGGTGTTACTTGCGTTCCAATAACAGTAGGAGACGTAATTTTATTAAGTGGATCTAAACTTGGAGTTGAAATTTGGGGTGGATTGATCGCTACTGATGGAACTTGAGTTTCTACAATAACGTTTTGATTACCCGTACTTTCTGGCTGCGATCGCATCGGACGCTGCGCTGTACGCAATCGCTGTACCAGTTGATTTTGGTTAGATTCGTAGCTAGGCTGTTGAGGTGCAGTTGCTACAGGTTGATTTAACTCGCTTGTGCTGTTATTCGTTGATGCTTCGCGTCTAGCCGTCTCGACATATGGGCTAACTAAACGATTGCTTGGCTGCGTCACATCCGTACTGGGCGATTGTGGTGTTGCTTGAATAGCTGTACGCGTATTGAACTCCTCAGACCGCAACTCCGCCGAACTGTTTTTTGAGTGGTTCGATTGTTGCTTTAAGCGATTGACCAGCAACTTTTGTTTAGTTGCTGCTGGGGCTGTTGGTTCTTGCTGTTGGTTGTTTCTACTGCTAACTGGCTGTGTTGATGCGTGAAGAGGAACGCCACTCGATTTGTTGAGTGCGTCTACTTTGTTGGCTGATTTGAGTTGTTGTACTAAGCGATCTTGGCGCTGTGTAGCCCGTACTTTACTCGTACTGATTTGTGTCGAATCATTTGTCGTCGTTTCGACGCGGCGTGGCGCTACTGCTTTTGGTGCGGTATATTTTTTCTGACTCGCATCTATCGCCAGCGGTGGCTTTTGCCGTTGTTCTTGTTCTACTCGAATTGGCGTTGTCTGCTGCGTTGTATTGATTTGCACTGTATCCGGCGCAGGAGGACTCGCAGGGGTTACAGACGTAGTGGCTGGCGCTGGCACAACTTCTACCACAATTGACGCTGCTTGAGTAGACGAAGTCGTCGAAACTGGAATAGCAGCCGGTTCCTCACCCTGCGGGATCTCAGCCGCTGGAGTGCGATCGTGTCGAGTCAGTAAAAGGTTGGGTCCTCCCATTGATATTGCGATCGCCATCATCGCGACCGAAGTGCGCACTCGCCGTTTGACCTTGGGCTGAACGGGCTTCAATTGCTCCTCCGCAGCTGCTTTGCTTTTAGCGCTAGCAGGAACAGCCTTAACCTTCTTCATCCATGCTCGTTTCAAAAATGACCTCCTATGAGCAATAGGGCTTACCTGATCTCGATTTATCGAGTTTATTACTAGTCAATGAATTAGGCTACTACTTTCTATAGATTCACCTCAGATCCAGCAAACATACTTAAGCAAGATTACTAGGCAATTTTAATTTAGACAAGTTTACATCAACTCCTAACACTGTGCTGAATCTTGTCGCTCAGCGCATACCTAAAGAAATGGGTATCGATTTTTACTACCATTCGTTGGTAGTCAATTGCGACTGCCATTCTTCTTTATACAAGCGATCGCAGTTGCTATGTACTTAACCTTTTTTCTAAATTTTTGGCAATCAGAGTACGCATACCCACAGTTGTTATGTGGCTGTGCTATGTCGTCGTCATCCTGCTGTAAGTTTACTTTTGCCTCCTTTAGCTAATGTTGAAGATCGTTAAATCTAGCTAAATAGCTTAGCTTGTCGATTGTACTCGGTTTACTCAGATTTGATCCCCAAAGACATGACAGATTTAGCCAATTTAGAATGAGTAAAATCTATCGCTTTCTTCTCCTAAAAAATCTTTTTTAATATAAAAATTTCTTATCGTGTTTTAACCAAAGTACATTTTGCGCAAAGCGATAGTCTCACAAACTTTTACCAAAATACTTTGTATAAATTTATGCTAGTAAGAATAGATAAATACAAAAAATACCTGCGCTTAAAACCATATTGACTTCTCAGTAAGCACAGGCTAAACTTTAACTCTATTGCGGATTGACGCGCGTCCAAAAATGCATTTAGTCATCAAACTTGTCGTTTTCTTGAATGCTTTGCTGAGTGTAAAAACAACAATTCATACAAGATATCCTAGTTGACGTCGAGCTTCAAATAAACCGATCGCAACGCTGACGGAGAGATTTAAGCTCCGCACCTTGGGATGTGGCATAGGAATATACACCGTAGCAGTACATTCTGCCAGCATATCAGGCGGTAAACCTGTCGTTTCACTACCGAATATTAACCAGTCATCAGTTTGAAATTGGAAAGCTGCATAGTTGTCACTTCCCCTCACGCTAAAACCAATTGTGCGTCCGCCCCGTTGTTTGCAGTAAGACTGAAAAGTAGCAATTGATTCATGATAGTGCAAGTTGACATAAGGCCAGTAATCTAATCCGGCCCGCTTGAGATAGCGATCGCTAATCTCAAAACCTAGTGGACCAACTAGATGTAACTCGGTTTCGGTTGCAGCGCAGGTACGAGCAATATTTCCAGTATTCGGCGGAATTTGGGGATGAACTAAGACAATCTGAGGCATGTGATCTTGATCGGACTGCGAACATCTTAAATCGTCTGTTCCAATCAAGATGCGCCTAAAGTCAACTTATAGTTTTTTTTAATGTTAATATACCCAATCACACTGATTAAATATTTTGAATCTTCTCAACAATTCAACTCAAGCTGCTACAGGAGAACATATTTCAGCTTCGAGTTTGCTTTCGCGTTCGCGCATCGCGAGGCTTGCTTGTGTCATAATTTGCTGGACACTGAAACCATAAGTAAAAAGCTGCAACCACTGCTGTGCTTCGTTTCCTTCGCGAAGAATTTTTTGCACAGGGGAAAGAAAGCAGTTAAAGCCACTTTGTTTCGCGATCGCCCAAACATCTTTGTAAATTTCTGCAATCCAATCGCGTGCTAAGATACTTCTACCATCTTGCCAATGGGTCAAGCGCGCATCTAAACTAGATTGTGCCGCCGCCGCTTCATTTGCAACGGTAATCGCAATTAGTTCCTCTGGGCGATTTGTTGCAGGTATAGTACTGGTTTCGAGGGGATCGAGACTCGGATCGGCAATCAGTTGTAAAAGACGTGCTTCAAGCAAAGCGGCGATCGCGAGTAAACTGATAGGATCGCTAACAAGGTCGCAAATGCGTAATTCTAAACGATTCAGGTTATACGGACGGCGATCACCATTCGGTCGTACTGACACCCATAAGTGGCGGACATTTTGCATCGTTCCTGCTGCTAACTGTTCTTCTACCCACCGAATATGATGCGCGTGGCTTTCAAATAAAGGTACATATGTAGGAGTTTGCGGAAATAATCCCCAGCGCGTTGAATGATATCCTGTGGCTTTGCTATCGATAAAGGGAGATGCGGCGCTGAGTGCGAGATATAATGGAGCTTCTACGCGTACCAAACGACACGCACGCATCAATGTCTCTGGATCGGCAATACCAATATTGATGTGAACGCTAGCGGTGACAACTTTGGTACCGTAGGTTTGTTCGATATAGTCGTGATACGGGTTGCTTGGATCGGAACGAAAGAAGCGATCGCTTCCACCCAAAGCCAGCGTACTTCCAGGTATTAAAGTATAGTTTCCTAATTTTTGTAAATATTCGCGTAATCGCAAGCGAGGACGTAGTAGGGAACACAGAAGATCTTCATACTTCGTTAGTGGAGGCGTTGTGTATTCGACATTACGGCTATCTGGTTCGCGGACAAACCCATCTATACCGGCTACAATTTGGTCTGAAAGACCGACAATATCACCCTGGGGTGTACCAGTGTACATCTCGACTTCAAAACCTTTGGATAGCAGCACGGTATTTCCTCAAATTGGATATATTTTTACACCTTACAGTGTAAATCTGTAATTATTGCGACGCATCCGTCAAGAGGTTAGCATCCGAAAAGTTTTGAGTTAACTCATTGATAATTCAAAATTCGTAACTTTGCTTAGCGATAATGCCGATAAACTTCACTTGCGGCGCGGTGCAGTAAAGAATGGCGATAAACTAAACTGTTAAAGTCATCCGCATAACCACCACCAATCACACAAGCTACCGGATAACCGCGACCGAAACAGGTACTTAAGACTTGCATTTCGCGGCGATAAATACCAGCGTCAGTTAAAGCTAATTTACCCAAGCGATCGCCTGCGTGCGGATCGACACCTGCATCGTATAACACAAGATCTGGCTTAACATGAGAAAGTAAATCGGGTAAGTAATTCGCTAACGTTTGCAAATAAGCATCGTCTTCCATTCCTACAGGTAAAGGAACATCCAAGTCACTGTTTTGTTTAGTTCCTGGAAAATTTACTTCACAGTGCATCGAAAACGTAAAAACACTCGCATCCTCTTGAAAAATATACGCTGTCCCGTCACCTTGATGCACATCCAAATCTACAATCAATACTTTTTTGACGAGTTGCAACTGTTGTAAAACACGCGTGGCGATCGCCAAATCGTTAAAAATACAAAAACCCGAACCATAGCTTGGAAAAGCATGATGTGTTCCACCCGCAGTATTGCACGCTAAACCGTGACTGAGGGCTAATTTAGCTGTTAAAATTGTTCCCCCGACAGCAATACACGTGCGCTTGACTAACGCCGAACTCCAAGGTAAGCCAATTCGGCGTTGCGCTTTAGGATCGAGTGTCCCTGTACAATATGCTTGAAAGTAATCTGGAGTATGAACTAATGTGATCCATTCGGATAGTGGTTGTACGGGAGTATGAAATTGTCCAGGATCTGCTACACCATCTGCGATGAGTAATTCATAGAGTTGGCTAAACTTAGGCATCGGAAAGCGATGACCTTCGGGCAGAGGTGCTACGTAGTCAGGGTGGTAAATAATTGGTAAATCCATCTTTAGCAAGCGATTAGCTTTTAGCCCTTAGCTAATCATGCATCAAGTATTCTGCTAAAGAGAAGTGATCGCAACTGAGATAAGACATATGGAAGGTAAAATACTTTGGCAGCAAGGTAACCCTAAACCAGATAATCTTGACAATTTTGCAGTAATTCAACAATGGTGGTCAAGCTTAGCAAATAAGCAAGTTACGCTGGCACAGCGGATGATTCCCCAAGCTGGCGATGTTGATCAACTTGACTGGGAACCACAACGCTTTGATGAAGTTTTTGAAATCAAAAATCCTGAAATTCGCGGTATCACGCTTTACTGGCAAAAACCTGATACATCGCAAACACGTAACACGACACCGCATCAGTTGGTACTCGATACACACCTACAGCAGTTATATATTTTCCCGCAATCGCAAAAACAACTCGTTATCCGTGTAGCTTTACGCGAGGTAAATTATGAAACAATTGAAGTCAAAAATCCGCACTGGCTGTATCGTCGTGTTGGCGAAAACCACATTCTCACATTACGAGATAATCATCAACAACTAGAAGTAAAAATTACGCTCAATCCTGATAGTCTTAGCCAACTAAAAGAACAATTACCCTAAAAGAGTTTTGATTTGTCTTCTTCTTTAACGGATAGATACGCATTACCGATTACCAGCCTCAAAGCTACATTGTCAGAAGTCACTACAATGAAAAAACTCATCAATCAACCGGAAGATTTTGTCCGTGAGAGTTTAATAGGAATGGCAAAGGCGCATTCTGATCTATTAAAAGTACAATTTGAGCCTACGTTTGTCTATCGTGCAGATGCACCCGTACAAGGAAAAGTTGCGCTAATTTCAGGTGGTGGTAGCGGACACGAACCACTGCACGCAGGGTTTGTTGGTAGGGGAATGCTGGATGCTGCTTGTCCTGGTGAAGTTTTTACTTCGCCAACGCCCGATCAAATGCTAGCAGCGGCAAAACAAGTTGATGGTGGTGCAGGAATTCTTTATATAGTCAAAAACTATAGTGGTGATGTTATGAACTTCGAGATGGCAACCGAGTTAGCGCGTGCTGAAGATCTGCGAGTTTTGAGTATTTTAATCGATGATGATGTTGCCGTCAAAGACAGTTTGTACACGCAAGGGCGGCGAGGTGTAGGAACAACGGTACTAGCCGAAAAAATTTGTGGTGCGGCGGCAGAAAAAGGATATGATTTAGCCGATATTGCCGATTTGTGTCGCCGAGTTAATCTCAATGGGCGAAGTATGGGAGTCGCCTTAACTTCATGTACTGTACCCGCAATCATGAAGCCGACGTTTGAATTAGATGCTGACGAAATTGAAATGGGAATTGGCATTCACGGCGAACCAGGGCGCGAAAGAATGACGATTAAGTCGGCGGATGAGATTACTGAGATGCTAGCAATGTCAATTTTTGAGGATATTGTCTATACTCGCACAGTCCGCGAGTGGGATGAAAGCAAAGGAGGATTTGTTGACGTGCAATTAACCAATCCTGAATGGGAAAAGGGCGATCGCCTTTTAGCTTTTGTCAACGGTATGGGTGGTACGCCGCTAGCTGAACTGTACATTGTTTATCGCCAACTTGCCGATTTGTGCGCGCAGCAAGGATGGCAAATTGTCCGCAACTTAATCGGTTCTTACATCACATCGCTCGATATGCAAGGGTGTTCGATTACGCTACTAAGGTTAGACGATGAAATGATTCGCCTTTGGGATGCACCCGTAAAAACAGCAAGCTGGCGCTGGGGAAGTTGATGATGATGACAAAAGAGCAGATCTTACAATGGTTAGAGCAATTCGCAGATGCGATCGCGCAGAACAAAGAATACTTGACACAACTCGATGCGGCGATCGGTGATGCCGATCATGGTATCAACATGGATCGTGGATTTCAAAAAGTCGCAAGTCAGTTACCTAAACTTGCAGAGCAAGATATCAGCAGTGTTTTGAAAACAGTTAGTATAACACTTATTTCTAGTGTGGGTGGTGCGAGTGGACCATTGTATGGCACTTTCTTTTTACGCGCGAGTACCGCTGTTGCTGGAAAACAAGAATTATCGAACGAAGATTTGGCAAGTTTACTGCAAGCAGGCTTAGATGGCGTCTTACAACGCGGCAAAGCGCAACTTGGTGATAAAACAATGATTGACGCGCTATCGCCTGCGGTTACGGCTTTTACCCAAGCTATCGGTCAAGGTAAAACAACCTCAGAAGCAATTCAACAAGCAACCGCCGCCGCCGAACAAGGAATGCAAGCAACTATCCCCATGCTGGCAAAAAAAGGTCGCGCCAGCTACTTAGGCGATCGCAGCATCGACCATCAAGATCCTGGGGCAACATCTGTATATTTGATGCTAAAAAGTTTATCCGAAGTCCTTGGTATGACGAGTGATTAGTGGCTAGACACGCCAATTACCGATTACCAAGTTACGAATCAACTTTAAGCGGTTTAATTACGCGGGCGATCGCTTCTTGCACGAAAGCTTTGATAAACTCATCGCGGCGGTTAAGTTCAAATTGACGCTGTACTACCTCAGTAATTCCACCGTCACCCCAATCTTGATCGTGACGAAAATACTCGATAAAACTTTTACCTGCAATTCGCGTCAAATACGCAGCAGTCACGCCTTGAATTGCACGACCAACGACAAACGTCGCAACATGAAATTGTAGTGCTGTTGATAACAGTTGAATTGCCCCTTTGACAATCCCCAAACTTGCAAGCGTTTTTGCTAAAGAAAGTGCCAACTCTTTACCGCGTTCTAAATTCAAATCGCTGCCGTAGATTCTCCCGATTTCGACAACCATTTGCGCATTCACCGCTGCGGTGGCGAGTAAATCAACACCTGGTAACGGCGTTACTGTGACAACACCTGCACTAATCCATTGAAAACGGTCTACAACCTGATCCGCTTGACGACGCCGCTGAGCATCAATAATCTGCCGTGCCTCTTCGCCGAGTCGTTGCGATTGCAGTAAGATATTGTCTGCGACTAAATCTTCACCCTCAGTACGTAAAACCGCAGCCATGCGGCGCAGTAACGGCATAATATCTGGTTCAGGCTGAAAAATTTCGCCATTTTCTAACGCGACAGGTTGCGGATTCGCAGCGATCGCCACAATATCCGTTGGTGCAATAAAGTTTTTAACTCGTTCGCGCAGTTGGGCGAGGATTGTTTCGCGGTCTATGTCAGTGTATAAATCGGTTTTATTCAAAACTAAAAGCGATCGCTTGCCAATTTCTGCCAATGTCTGCAACGGTTCGTATTCCGAACGCCGTAAATCGTTATCTACAACAAACAACAATAAGTCAGCTTCAGTAGCTAATTGTCGTGCGAGTCTTTCGCGTTCTGTTCCGGCGACTCCTGCTTCTAAAATTCCTGGCGTATCCGTAATCAAAATCCGGCGTTCCATGCCTTTGAGCCGCAAGCTGTAAGTTTGTCCTTCCTGTGTTGTTCCCATTGGTGCTGCGACTTGTCCGACAATTCGCCCAAAGATCGCATTCACGAGTGAAGTTTTGCCCGCTGAACCTGTTCCAAAGACAACGACTCGCAACGCACCGCGCGATAAACTTGCTTCAATTTCCTGCGATCGCGCGAGTAACGCTTGACGCGCCACTTCATCTTGAATTTGTGTCAATTGCTGTTGGATTGCACGCAGATTTTCCTCCGCAACGTCCGTGCGGTCTTCGGGAATTTGAATTTGCCGTTGCGCCCGTCGTCGCGATCGCCTTTCACCGCGTTGGACAATCGCGATGTAGTAGATAACTACACCGATCAGCAAGACAACCAAGGCGACAATCAGAAATAGCAGCACATCCGCCAGGAACGGCGAAGTGTAAGACAACTGCCATAACAACTGTGACAAGCTAGCAAACAGCCACAGCAACAGCCCGACGATAACAATTAGGGCAATCAGCAGCATTACGATGCGTGGAAAAGGCATTGTCTTAGAGTCACTACAACGCAGGAGATGCTTTTGATCTTAATCTGCTTGCTGTTGTCCTGACTGCGTCAGGGGTAATAGGGCGATCACAACAAGGCGTTTTGAAACTTTAGAAAAATTTAATATAGTTCTGAAAGTTAGATGCGGTTAAGGCTATAGCTTGACTCAATTTTGTGTATCAAGATATTACACTAGCAATTTACAACAAAAATGATTGCGCAACAAAAGCAATTCCAGTATATTTGGTATAGCTGATGAGTTATTACCATGGATATAAAGTATCCATTTGCTACTAGCGATCAGTTGTTTAGTGGGTAGCCTAATCTTCTACCGCTTGCGTTGAAGAACGGAGGAACCAAAGTTCGGGGCGAATCTCTATATAAGAGAAAGATACCTTCCAATCTTAGCCCGTCAGCTAACTTCGTAGGCAATGGAAGGAGTACCTGTGGCATTAGCTTTATATTTTATATAAGCAATTGTCCTAAGGGTCTCTTCGCAGGTATCCCTTAATCAATAATTTGGGTTAGCTGCTGACCTTTCGGCCCACCTCGTCCGTCGCTACATGTAAACAGAGGTAAGGATAATGAATTACTACAAACAGTGGATCTTACTTGCAAAGCAAGAATTGAACGGTATCGTCGTAGACTACACCGATCCAGAAGGAAATCACTACAGCGAACCATTTTGTTTTCAGACGCTTGATGAGGCAATTAGCTATGGTCAAGCCTGTATTGACCGTCTCATTCGACTCCGATCAAAATCTTTAATGCAAGCCGAGTCATAGTGTCTGTACAATTTTACTGATTCAAATTTGCGGCTTCTCGCCCCTCTCGCTCTTTCCTAATTATGGCTACCGTGTACACAAATAGTCGGTATCTAGCAAAGTCCCTGGCGAACCGCCCCCCAGCCCACGCCAGTTCCTACAACAGGAGACTCGGTGTCCTCACGTAGTGGGGATTGGGGTTTCACCCCGCTTTCACCGATGCAAGGGGGTGAAAAAGCTTGGAGCGACGCCAGTCTAAATTTATGTGTACACCGTAGCCCAATTAGGGGGAGAAAGTAAGGAAGAACGTTACCGCAGATTTGAGCAAATTTTCTACTGTTAGCTAGAGGTCGTCAGCTTGTTGACTAGGGAAAATTGAAGTCATACATGATATAAGTATAGACATATGGGACTTTTTGACCAAATTCTTGGTGCAATCAATAATCCTTCGCAGCAAGCAAGTTCTGGACAGCTAGTTAACATTCTGAATACAGTACAGCAGCTAAGCAATAGCTATCACACAAATCCATCGACGATGCAATCGTTAATGTCGATTGTAGGTAATTACGTTCGCTCAGGACTACAGCAAAAGCGTTCTAGAGATGGTTACGACCAAACACAAGCGTTTGTCAATCAATACAGCGGTGCATCACCAAACCCGCAAGCGGTTTCTGGGTTGTTTTCTCAAAGTCAAATTCAACAACTCGCACAATTTGCCGCACAGCGCACAGGTTTGAATCCAAATATGATTGTGCAAATGCTACCTATTTTAGTGCCTGTTGTGCTAAATCTATTGCAAAGCGGCAGCCGCGTACAAAATGCACCAGTTGCTAATACTCAAACTAATAACCGAAATACCGTATTAGATACTTTCTTAGACGCCAACGGCGATGGCGAGGTAGATATTGCTGATGCTATACAGCTTGCAGGACGTTACCTTGGTCAATCGCGTTTTTAATCGCTTGAGCAATTAGCAATACTCACTTTTATAGCAGTGGTCAAGATGGTTAGGACAATAGGAGAGTTTAGAACTATTCTGACCTCTGAACCCTGACCCCTGATCTCTGTAATACTATCGAGAAGCAATTTGTTCGCCTGCCCAAAGTTTCATTTGCTGTAGTCCGAAAACAATAGGTTGTTCTATGCTTGTTGCGGGTGTTGTTTGACCGTTTTCTGCCACTGTCCACATCTGCCAATGCTCATCACCTAATTCACCGACTCGGAAGACAACTTGATCGGGGTCAGTTTGACTCCAGCCGAGTAGGATTGACATGGCATGGTCGTGATAAGTTTGTGCTGGCGCAAGTGTTGTTGTTTGGTTTTTGTATCGATGCCAAATCACAGCATAGTCAGACACATCAGAAGTATTAAAGAAACCTTCAAATTGACGCGCGAGTAAGCGATCGCTCGACTTTGACCAACCGATGGGAGACAAAATTGAAATAATTCCTGGTACTGCTGATTCTCCACGGATCAATAAATGCAGCGCTAAGGGAGATGAAGCTTTGACTTCTTGTAACTTTCCAGTGCGCAAGTTTTCTAAAAACATGACACTGCTGACTTGACTATGATAGAGTTCTGGCTGTACTTGCATTTGAATGCGGCTGTAAGCAGCATACTCGCCATCAGGCGAAAGCAGCGAATGACTGCGATAGTAACGCACTCCCGAACCTTCTTGCGAACTAACATCTTCGTAAGTTTTCATTACCCAATTCCAAGGAATTGGATAAGGGCTATTTAATGGATCGAGAGATACTGATGGCTGATCGCTAGCCTGTTTTTCTGGTGACAATTGACTTAACGAAGACGTGAGTGCTTCAAACGACTGGGCTGACGCCGCTTGAATTGACGTAGCTGCGATCACTGGTGTCAGTAGCATAGCCACTAACAGCTTGAGGCGTGGCTGTGGGCAAAACCATCCTGAGAAGAAGTTTTGTAGCATTTGTACAGTTTTAGGTAGGGCAGTAGCGAGGTCAGAAGCACCTGAAGTAGGCGATGTGGCAGTATGCTATTTCAGGTATAACAAGAGAAATAGGCAACTGAGAAGACCTATTTCAATTAAATTTTTCTACAGCTTGCGTTGGTTCAATCGAAGTTCACAAATAAAAGTGTCACAACACTTGTACCTGTGCCTTGTCAAAACCAGCGATTAGCTTTTAGCTTAAACCCCATATATAAATACAGGGGCTTGAATCAAGAGCCTATACATTTTGAGATTACAATGAACTCTAATTGCTTTCTGAGCAAAACTCTGCGGTAGGATAGCCGATAGTCGCCTAGCTTGTCGCTTTGAATGAAAGTCGTATTTTTTGGTACTCCTGATTTTGCAGTACCCACGTTAAAAAAATTATTGCAGCATCCAGCGATTGAAGTGTCTGCAGTTGTCACGCAGCCGGATAAACGTCGCGGGCGTGGTAATCAGTTAAGTGCTTCGCCAGTGAAATCTGTGGCTATGCAGCACAATATTCCTGTATGGCAACCGCAGCGCATTAAGAAAGATGCTGAAGTTTTAGCACAGTTACAAAAATTATCAGTTGATGTTTTTGTTGTTGTTGCCTATGGGCAAATTCTTTCGCAAGAAATTTTAGATATACCACGTAGAGGTTGTATTAACGTGCATGGCTCAATTTTGCCGAAGTATCGAGGTGCTGCGCCAATTCAGTGGTGTCTTTATCATGGCGAAGCCGAGACGGGTATTACAACAATGTTAATGGATGCGGGTATGGATACGGGTGCAATGCTACTCAAAGCCTATACACCGATTCAACTACTTGATAATGCGCAAGATTTAGCGCAACGACTTGCCGAAATAGGCGCAGATTTATTGATAGAAACGCTGTTTAAGTGGGAACGCCAAGAAATTCAACCGATTCTGCAAGATGACTCGCAAGCGACTTATGCA
Source organism: Chroogloeocystis siderophila 5.2 s.c.1 (assembly GCF_001904655.1). NCBI lineage: Bacteria > Bacillati > Cyanobacteriota > Cyanophyceae > Chroococcidiopsidales > Chroococcidiopsidaceae > Chroogloeocystis > Chroogloeocystis siderophila. The sequence goes on from NZ_MRCC01000001.1 coordinate 231,092, forward strand.
CCGTTAATTAAAAAGCACGATTACCTTCTAGATTGGTCAAAATCTGCGATCGCATTACATAACCAAGTGCGCGGCTTTTTCCCCAACTGCGTTACGCACTTTCGCGACGAGTCGTTAAAAATCATTGCGACGGTTCCCCTTGGCGCTGCTTATTGGTCGTTACTACCAGAATTTAGCTTTCTAGAGCACACTTTGTCTTCTTTGTCAACTCCGGCGGTGACTGGTGAAGTCGTCAGCATTGCCAAGGGAATAGGACCAATTATCCAAACAGGGGAAGGATTATTACTATTACAACAGGTACAACTTGCAGGAAAACGTCCGCAATCAGGATGGGATTTTGCTAACGGTAGTCGTCTAACAGTAGGAGAAAAACTGAGGAGTTACGCTTCAACAGGTTCATAAAACCGACAGCGATCGCATGGTCCTTCGGGATTAACCGCACAGCGAATTAATTCAGAATGCGCATTGTAGCGACAGCTAGCATCGCCAATGACCCAACGTCCAGCCACAAGACTTTTTTCACTCGGACGTGGCGCTGACTGCACGTATATTGCAACTTTATGTAAGCGATAGCGCCCCGATCTTAAATGATAGCGATGGCGGCGCTCTAGTACAGCGTAAGTTTTACCTTCAAGGTCGAGATAATTTCCTGGCTGGGGTGTCCAATCTAACTTAACGCTACCCAAAGATTGACGTGGGTGCGTCAGAATGATCTCCGTCGGTAGTGAATCTGGCTCCATAATCTCCGCTCAATGTAATGCTAACTACATTTGGATGGTATCGCGATCGCACAGCTTGCGTGGCAAGTTTAGAGTAAGCTTAAGGATTCAAACTCAGCTTTATTGAGGGCGTGGATCGCCAGATCGTTACCGAATTCATCAAATAGTCTTTTTTCGCGTTTTAAGCCTATTTTTTCCATAACTCGAATCGAAGGCGCATTCACAGCCAAAGCAACGGTAAAAACACGCTGCATTCCTAACTCAGAAAAGCCTTTGTTGATGAGTGCTTTAGCTCCTTCTGTAGCATAACCTTTTCCCCAAGCTGCTTGGCGCAAGCGATATCCTAGCTCTATATCATCGCGATCGGCGAATGCAGAATTGAAGTAAGCTGCGTGTACGGCTGGACGCAAGTAGAACCAACCAATGAATGCTTGAGTTGATTTTTCAACAGCAGCCCAGCAACCGTAACTGTCGTATAGTTGGTAATAAGCAAGGTATTGTGGTAACGTTCGCGTTTGAATTGTTGTGTAATCTGGTAGTTGACCTGCGTCAGGTGTCAAGCGAGTAACTTGCGGGTCGCTATTGAGTTCAAATAAATTATTTACATCATCTTCGGTGAATTGTCGCAAAATTAATCTTTTAGTTTCTAAAAAAATCTTCATTTTTAAAGCGATCAAGGCTGTAATACTTAGTGTTTGAGGAAATTGACTCTATCCAGCACATTGTACAAAATAGTTAAGGGTGTCAAGGTTGAAGTTTGAGCTTGAACAGAGTTGCTGTAGCATTGATTTAATAAAGTTTCGCTAGCAGCAGTTCATATTTATTGTGCTGGCAATAAGTTAAGTACAAGCTTCGCACTATGGTGATGTGGTGGTAGGCATTGTTATCGTCTCTCATAGTAAACAGCTAGCAGCAGGAGTGCGGGAACTTGCAGCACAAATGGTTAGTGGTGACGTTGCGTTAGCTGTCGCTGCTGGTATTGACGATCCAGATAATCCACTCGGTACAGATGCGATGCAAGTTTATCAAGCGATCGAGTCAGTTTACAGCGATGATGGTGTCGTTGTTTTAATGGATTTGGGAAGTGCTTTACTTAGTGCAGAGATGGCGTTGGAGTTTTTAACTGAGGAACAGTGCGAGAAGATTTATTTGTGCGAAGCACCACTCGTAGAAGGCGCGATCGCCGCAACAATTTCAGCAGCACAACTGAATTCTATTGAACAAGTACTCGCCGAAGCGCGGGGCGCGTTAACTGCTAAAGCCGCACAACTTGGAATTGATGTTATTAGTGATACACTGATAAGTCCCCAAAATCCTCCACTTGTGAATGATAGAGAGGCGAAAGAACATTCACGCACTGATAACCCCTACACACTCCAAATTCAACTTACAGTCGCTAATCGATTAGGCTTACACGCACGTCCCGCAGCACGGTTTGTGACAACAGCAGCCAAATTTCAAGCGCAGATTAGAGTAAGAAACGTAACAAGGAATACAGACTTTGTTCAGGCAAATAGTATCAATCAAGTTGCGACATTAGGAGTGCGTCAAGGACATGAAATTGCGATCGCGGCGACGGGGATTGACGCAGAAGCGGCTTTAGCTGCGTTGCAAGAATTAGTTACGAATAACTTTGGTGAAGATGACAGCGATTTGATACCGACAGTTATTGATAGCAGTGAGACTGTAGAAGGAGAACTCCTTGGAATTCCTGCGTCTTCGGGAGTTGCGATCGCACCTATTTTTCAATATCGTCCGACAACTGTCCAAGTCGAAGAATACATCGTTGAGGATACAGCCAACGAATGGCAAAGAATACAGACAGCAATTCAAACTGCTACCCAAGATCTGCAATCATTACAAAGTGCAAATCAACTCGGCGACAAAGCGGAAATTTTTAGCGCGCATTTACTTGTGCTACAAGATCCTGCATTACTCGAACCTGTACACCAGCGAATTTTTAGCCATCACCAAAATGCAGAATTTGCATGGAAAAGTACAATTGATGAGTTAGCACATAACTTTGATACCTTAGAAGATGCGTATTTGCAAGAACGCGCGAATGATATTACTGATGTAGGACAAAGGGTATTGCGATCACTGCGTGGAATCACAACACCAACAATTGAACTCACGCAACCGAGTATCGTCGTCGCGACTGATTTAAGTCCTTCTGACACCGCGCAGTTAGACACAACAAAAGTATTAGGAATCTGTACAACGCGCGGTAGCGCAACTTCACACACCGCAATTCTAGCGCGTAGTCTTGGTATACCCGCTGTCGTGGGTGTCCCTGCCGCAATTCTACATCTAGCAAATGGTACACTGCTCGCAATTGATGGTGCAAGTGGCAAAGTTTGGCTAGAACCTGATACAGATACAATCGCAAGACTACAAGCTAGGCGCAACGCTGGATTACAAGCGCGACAACACGCGCAAGTTACCGCACATCAACCGGCAATTACTCGCGATCGCAAGCGCGTTACAATCGCGGCGAATATTGGTAGTGTCGCTGAGGCGAAAATAGCAATCAAAAATGGTGCTGACGGTGTCGGATTACTCCGCACTGAATTTCTCTATCTCAATCGCACAACTGCACCTACCGAAGAGGAACAATTCGCAGTTTATCAAGCGATCGCTGAAGTTTTAGATCGTCGCGCTTTAATCGTGCGGACTTTGGATATTGGTGGTGATAAACCACTAGATTATCTTGGATTACGCGCAGAATCGAACCCTTTTCTCGGTAAACGCGGTATTCGGTTTTGTTTAGAACATCAAGATATTTTTAAAACGCAGTTACGCGCGATTTTGCGGGCTAGCCACGGACATCAAATTAAAATAATGTTTCCGATGGTTGCGACTGTGCAAGAAGTACAAGCCGCCAAGGCAATTTTAGCCCAAGTGCAAACTCAATTGCGACAAGCAAATATTCCTTTTGATGAGTCAATGCAAGTAGGAATTATGGTAGAGACTCCGTCCGCAGTTGCGATCGCCGATCAGTTAGCTACCGAGATTGACTTTTTCAGTATCGGTACGAATGATTTAAGTCAGTATGTCATGGCGGCGGATCGGACGAATTCCCAAGTTGCAATGCTGGCAGATGCTTTACATCCTGCGATATTACGCTCAATTGAGCAAACGGTGCAAGCTGCACATTCTTCTGGGATTTGGGTGGGTTTGTGTGGAGAATTAGCCGCTGATACTTTGGCGACACCAATTCTAGTGGGTTTGGGATTAGATGAACTTAGTCTCAATTCGCAAGCGATACCGATGGTGAAACGGGCGGTTAGTGAGTTGAGTACAGTGGAAGCGGAAGCGATCGCGCAAAGGGCTTTGAAGTTAGATTCAGCAAATCGAGTTAGAGAGTTGGTGAGTTCGTTTTACACAAATGAGGAGGTGGAGAGAAAAACCCAAAGATGAAACGAACCACAGAGGAGGCGAAAGGTGCAAAGGTGGTGCGATCGCGGACTTCGTCGCCCCTTGTTGTAGCAACTGGCGTCAAAGTGTCCGTAGATGCAGAGGAAAGAAATAGGGAGATTTTGTCGAAGTAGAGGTTGCTAGTATAACAATTTAAGGGCTTCTTTATATACGGTCGGAGGTCGGTTGGAAACGTAAAATTATTACGAGGCTTGTTATGATATCCCACACCGCCATCCAAGTCGAAAATCAATTGCTTGCAGTTCTGCCGAGTGAGGAATATCAACGCTTAATCCCTCATTTGGAACTTGTCTCGCTTGAGCGCGACCAGGTACTTTATGAACTTGAAGAGTTTATTGAATATGTTTATTTCCCTAGTCAAGCGCTGGTTTCTTTAATCACTATTATGGAAAATGGTGCAGTCGTTGAAGTTGGTGTAGTTAGTAGAGAAGGTTTGGTAGGATTACCTGTGTGCTGGGGAGGAAATACCACAACCAATCAAGCGATCGTGCAAATTCCTGGAACTGCGCTGCGACTAAAAGCAGAATATCTCAAAAATGAATTTGACCGAGGTGGCAAATTACAAAACATTATATTGCGCTATATGCAAGCACTTTTTACACATACTTCACACTCTGCTGCTTGCAATCGCCTTCACACGATTGAACAACGTCTTGCACGTTGGTTACTCACAGTTCAAGACCGAGTACAATCAGACGAATTACCCCTAACGCAAGAATTTCTTTCTTATATGCTTGGTACGCGCAGATCTGGTGTAACAGAAGCAGCAAGTGCGTTAAGTCAAGCAAGAATGATTACTTACAGCCGAGGCAAAATTAAGATTCTCGATCACCAAGCTTTAGAGTCAGCGTCTTGCGAGTGCTACCAAGTTGTCAAAAAAGAATTTGCACGTTTGCTAGGAACTAAATATCTTAAATAAGTAATCTGTTCTACTTTTCTGTGTCCTCTACGCTGAAGTTCGATTTGTTCAAATCACACCTTAATAATCCTTAACAACTTTCCTCAAAAGCCTTCAATTGCTCCTCAGTAATTCTACCAGCTTTATACAACGTTTCTGTAATTTCAGAAAGCGTTAATACTGAATGCGCGCGATAACCATTCTGGCGTAACCGATCTTTGACTCCTTGTTCGTGATCCATAAATACAACAATATCTTCTACATTCAATCCCGCTGATTCAAGTTTTGCGGCTCCTTCCATTGCGCTTTTTCCACTAATTAAAATATCATCAACGACAACAACGGTTTCGCCAGGATGAAATAATCCTTCAATGAGCCGTCGCGTACCATGCGCTTTAACTTCTTTGCGCGGAAAAATCATCGGGCGATTGAGATGCAAAGCTAACCCTGTAGCAGTAGGCAAAGAACCGTAAGGAATGCCTGCGATACGATCAAAGTTTAGATTTTTTAAAATGTCTGCATAGGCTAAAAGAATTTGATGAAAAATTTGGGGATTAGAAATAATTTTACGTAAGTCTATATAGTAAGAAAATGTTGCTCCTGAAGCTTGCACAAAATTACCAAATAAAATACATTCAATATCATACAGTTGCAAAATAAGATCAAAATGTGGCTGTTTATCAAGTAGGCAAACATCTGGCAACCAAACAGAACAATTTGAATCTTCCTGGCTGTTTTCTAAGCGAATTTGATTAATTTCTTGACGTAGCGAATAAATTTCTTTAGCGGGATTATCTTGACTTAAAATATCTTGAGGAACAGGAATAAGTAAACCGCTACCATTTGCATTTAAACCCGCAGTTAAAAGTTTATTAATATTACCTCCTTCTGCCCAGATGCTACGCGTAAGTATCAATCTTTCCGGCGCAATCGCACGTATCTGACTCAAGACTTCAGAACTTGTGGTTCCGACTTCAAATCCGAGTTGTTCGGGAGTTCCCCACGTTTTTGCTTCTCTTGCTAAATGTAAGTAGAAGGGTGATGAGTTTTGCGGATATTGCTGTAAAGCGATCGCTCCAGGATTAGAAGTACAGCATAAAACAAATACGGCTTTATCAGGATGAACTAAAAACAACGCTGCATGATCTTGTCCTGCGTAGCCATTAATTGTAACTGCATCAACTTGCCAGTTTTGAAAAATCGTGCGCGCAAAGGTTGTACTCGTATTTAAGTCGCTATGCTTGGCATCTAAAATAATTGGAATATCGTCGGGAATTGCGGCTAAAGTACGTTCAAGCAGTTCTAATCCTCGACTACCTAAAGCTTCGTAAAAACCAAGTGTCGGTTTATACGCACAAACTAAATTAGCGGTTTCAGAAATGAGAAATTGCAGCCATGTCCACAAGTCTTCGATCAAATCTCCCGTTTTATGCTGCGGCATCATTTCAGGATTAGGATCGAGTCCGACAAACAGCAAGCTATCATTCCGCGCGATCGCCGTATTTAATTTGTCAAAAAACGTCATAACTATCTCGATTAGTCAGCTAGGGTATCATCGCTTCACTCCTCACCCCTCACATCATACACGTGTCAAGCAGAGCTTGGATTTTCTATCCGCAAGCTGTAAAATTGCATCATGAAACAGCTAATTGTCATTACAGGAGTGAGTCGCGGTCTGGGATTGGCAATGACCGAGGCGTTTATCAAAGCAGGGCATACTGTTATTGGTTGTGCGCGATCGCAAACAGCAATAGAAAAACTGCGTCAGCAATTCGGTTCACCGCATAGTTTTACCGTCGTTGATGTGGCGGTAGATCAACAAGTAGCAGATTGGGCAAAACACGTACTCGCAAACTACAAACCACCCGATTTATTGCTGAACAATGCAGGCGTTATCAATCAATTAGCGCCTTTATGGAAAGTAACTGCGGAGGAATTTGCGCGCGTTATCAATGTGAATATTATTGGCGTAACTAATGTCATTCGCCACTTTGTTCCTGCAATGATCCAAAGAAAGCAAGGCATCATTGTCAATTTTAGTTCGGGTTGGGGACGTTCGACTTCACCAGAAGTTGCACCTTATTGTGCTTCTAAGTGGGCGATTGAAGGCTTGACGCGATCGCTTGCGCAAGAATTACCAGATGGTATGGCAGCAATTCCCCTCAATCCAGGAATTATTCACACCGATATGCTAGAAATCTGTTTTGGCGAAGAAGCAGCTGATTACACACCTCTACAAGAATGGAGTCGTCAAGCTGTTCCTTTTCTACTGCAACTAAATTCAAGATACAATGGTTCGCCATTAACAGTTCCTCAATAAGCTACAATCGCGTGTAAACCTTTGACTAATCGTTCTACACCCTCTTTGGCTGTTGCTTCTTGTAATGCGCCATAGGCGACGCGGAGGTAACAACCGCGATCCATACCAAATGCTGTCCCTGGAAGTACTGCGACTCGATGTTCGCGGATGAGGCGTTCGGTTAATTCAAAGGGATCTAATTGCGCATGTACCTTGAGGAAAAAGTAAAAAGCACCATTCGCGGGTGCAATTGTACACAAGCCTTGCAGGGCGTTCAGTGAGTGTACAACAACTTGACGAACATTGGCGATCACTTGAATATGACTTTGGCAATAATTAAATCCTGTTTGTAATGCACCTAATGCGGCGTATTGAGAAATGACGGGCGGACAAATCAAGTTTGTGTCTTGAACTTTTTTGATGGGAACCAGTAAGTGTTCGGGAATCACCATGTAACCAATGCGCCAACTCGCAAATCCATAGGCTTTAGAAAGACTGTATAGCGATATTGTGTGTGTATGACTCTGAGAAAACGCCCCAGGTGAAACGTGTTTGACGCCATCGTAGGTAAAGTATTCGTAAGCTTCGTCACTGATGTGATAAATTCCGCGATCGCGACACAGTTGATTAACTTCCCGTAATGCTGCTTCTGAATAAACTGCACCAGTCGGGTTATTCGGTGAAATTGTCACCACAGCTTTGGTTTTTTGTGTAATTGCTTCGGCAATCGCTTCGGGGCGTAATTGGTAATTTTCATCAGTCGCTACAAATACCGGATGACACCCTGCAATTTGGACTGCCATTTCATGATTGAAATAGTAAGGTGTCTGGAGAATTACTTCATCACCCACTGAAGTAATGGCTAGCAGCGCATTCAGAAATCCCATATTGCTACCAGCCGTTACCATAATGCATCGCTTGTCAAGCGCAATATCATTAAAAGTTTGCAGTTTTGTTTTGATTACTGCAATCAGAGACGGAATACCTTCAATAGCTTTGTATTGATGATTCGCTGGATCGGCAAAGAATTGAGTGAGATTTGTCGCTTCCGGTGGTGGTGGATAGTATACAACACCTTGCCCTAAAGAAATTGTGCCAGGAAAACTGCGAATCAGTTCTCCCACGATCGGAATCACTGGCGACTGTACCGCCTGCATCCGCGACGTTGTTACGGTTTCCATTGTCTGCGATTCGTACGTCAATCTCCCAAATTTAGCGCGTTGGCGGTTTCTTTTTCCAGAAAAGTTTCGTTCCCATCTCTGTCTTTGCCGAAAAGATGAGGTAAGCAACGAGTAAACTCGCACCAACAAGAAAAGGAATTAAGTCAGCGTTCATGAACTCATTTTAAGAGATGACGCTACGCACGCCCGTGGTTTCAGTTTCAGCTTGAGTGCGATCGCATTTCTTGCAAGTCTATTCCACAGTTACTGATTTTGCTAAATTTCGTGGCTGATCGACGTCTAAGCCGCGACGCGCCGCAATATGATATGCCAAGAGTTGTAAAGGAATTACGCTAATAATTGGTGACAGTAATTCTTCCACCGCTGGGACAGGAATCAAGTCATCAAAGGTTTCCGCTGCTTCGGAATCGTCCATTGAAGTTACCCCAACTAGACGCGAGTCACGCGCTTTGGCTTCTTGCGCATTAGATAAAACCTTCTCGTAAACACTACCAGGCATTGCGATCGCCACTACAGGCACTTTAGCATCGAGTAACGCGATCGGACCGTGTTTAAGTTCTCCAGCCGGATAACCTTCCGCATGAATGTAGCTGATTTCTTTTAACTTCAGCGCAGCTTCCAAAGCGATCGGGAAATTAATACCGCGTCCAATAAAAATAAAGTCTTGCGTGTCGTTAAACTGATGCGTCAACTCTTGAATATAACGTTCTTGGCTTTCTAAGATTAATTCAATTTGCGCGGGTAATTGACGTATCCCTGCCAGAATTTCTTGCAAACGCTGTGGCGATAGTGTTTTGCGGCGAAAGCCCAAATCTAACGCTAAGCAGTAAAACGCCAACAATTGAGAAATAAAACTCTTCGTTGCTGCTACACCGATTTCTATTCCTGCGTGCGTATCAATCAAGTGCGGCACGATTGTTGCAATCGAACTATCGAGGCGGTTAGTAATTCCTAATAATCTAACTTGGTACTCTGGCGGTGCATCTTTACGGCGTTCTTTTTCCATCGCCAATGCGGCGAGAGTATCAGCGGTTTCTCCCGATTGGGTAACGCCCATCATGAGTGTATTGGCGGTTAAAGGTGGTGGCGCGTAGCGAAATTCTGAGGAATATTGCACCGTTGTGGGAATTTCTGCTAGTTGTTCGAGTAAGTACTTCCCAATTAAACTCGCGTGCCAACTTGTACCACAAGCAACGATTTGAACTTGCTCTAGGTTGGCGTATAGTTGTTCTGGTAGATTGAGTTTGATTGGTGTTTCACTCGTGTCTGGATTCCAATCGTGTTTGAGGTAAGCTTCGATAAATGTTCTGACAACTCCCGGTTGCTCGTAGATTTCCTTGAGCATGAAGTGTCGGAATCCTTGTTTTTCTACCATGACTGGATTCCAGTTAAGCGTACGAGGGTGTTTTTTCAGGCGATCGCCTGAAAAATTATACACTTCTACACCCAAAGGTGTTAACTTCGCCACTTCTCCATTTTCTAGTGTCAATACTGCACGCGTATGCGGTACTAAAGCGGGAGTATCCGAGGCGCAGAAAAATTCTCCTTGCCCAAAGCCAATTGCCAGTGGTGCTTGTTGACGGGCGATGATGAGTTCATCAGGGTAGTCAGCAGAAATGACGGCGATCGCAAACGCTCCTTCAAGTTTGTTTACCGTTTGTCTAACGGCTTCTAGCAGCGGTGAAGTGTGGGGATTTTGCGAGGATTGATTGTCTTTGAGAAATTGTGCAATGAGGTGCGGTATAACTTCAGTATCAGTTTCTGAGCGAAACTCATGTCCTAGTTCTTTAAGTTCTTCGCGTAACTCGCGGTAGTTTTCGATGATACCATTTTGCACAACTGCTACACGCCTTGCCACATCCATGTGCGGATGGGCATTGTATTCTTCTGGTTTTCCATGCGTTGCCCAACGCGTGTGTCCAATGCCAATTTGTGCAGGGTTCTCGATTTGTTCTAACTTTTCGCGCAGGTTGTGGAGTTTGCCTTTAGCGCGGACACAATGAATTTCACCTTCAAAGACTGTGGCAATTCCTGCGGAATCGTAGCCCCGATACTCTAGTTTTTCTAGCCCAGCAAGTAAAATTTCTGTAGCTGCTTGAGTGCCAATATAACCAACAATTCCGCACATTCTACAACACCACTCTTCTTTAAATGCTCTGCCTCTCAAAAGTACATAACGATTTTTAAATCGTCAAGAATTGAATTCTTCATTAAATAAATAGAATTTTTACCCCTACCACAGAAGTATTGTGGTTGATTCTACCTTGAGAAAGAAAAAGGGGAATCAAATTTCCCCTACCTTTGACTTGAATTGAATTATGTGTATTGCGATGTTTACTATGGAATTTGATTTCGTCCACAGTGAAATTCAAGGGAACTTCTCAATAGGCGAGACCCATACTCCGTGTCGTTTCAGCATTACTGAGATAAACTCGAATGCTTAAGAAGTCAGTAGGACACGCAGTTTCACACCGCTTGCAACCTACACAATCTTCAGTTCGCGGCGATGCAGCAATCTGACCAGCTTTGCAGCCGTCCCAGGGAACCATTTCCAACACGTCTGTTGGGCAGGCACGAACGCATTGAGTGCAGCCAATGCAGGTATCGTAAATTTTGACGCTATGAGACATTGAATAAAGGCTCCAAACGAGTCGTTTTTTCTGACAAACTCATAATCAACGCATAGTTTACCGCACAGAGGAAGTCGCTTTCAGCAAAAGGCTACAGAACTTTAAATTCTGTAATAGAAAAGGGTCAGGGGTCATACCATGTCACTCAGCAGCGCTCATTTGGGGTAACTGTTGCGTAAGTCCTGTTTAAATGAAGTTAAAAGCTAGTAGTTGATGACAGTGGATCTTGATTCTCTTTTGCAACCTTTTCAGCGCTTTGGCGTTCACCTGGGATTGGAACGCATCGAGCAATTATTAGCAAATCTCGGTAATCCGCAGCAGCGAGTACAAATCATTCATGTTGCTGGAACGAATGGTAAAGGTTCGGTGTGTGCTTACTTGTCTTCGGTGTTGACTCAGGCGGGTTATCGCGTGGGGCGTTATACATCTCCGCATCTCGTTGATTGGACTGAACGAATTTGTATTAATGAAAAGCCAATTACGCGCGAAGAGTTAGCAAAATTGTTGCTGCACGTGCAAAATGTGATTCCTTCACAGCAAGAATTGCCTACGCAGTTTGAAGTTTTTACGGCGGCGGCTTGGTTGTATTTTGCCGAACAGCAAGTAGATATCGCCGTGGTAGAGGTGGGATTGGGAGGACGCTTAGATGCAACGAATGTTTGTTCGATGCCACTTGTTAGTATTATTACTTCGATTAGCCGCGAACATTGGCAACAGCTAGGACCGACCTTAGCAGATATTGCGCGGGAAAAGGCGGGAATTTTGAAGCCTGGGTGTGCGGCGGTTGTGGGACCTTTACCACCAGAGGCGAAAGCGGTGGTGCAACAGCGGGTTAAGGAGTTGGGGTGTGCGGCTGTGTGCGTAAAGAAGGCTTTGGAGATACAAACGACAAAAATGCAGAGATGGGCGGAGTATGAGGGTATTAAGTATCCTTTGCCGTTGTTGGGAGAGTTTCAGTTGGTCAATTCGGCGTTGGCGATCGCTGCTATACAAATCTTGCAAAAAAAAGGATGGAAGATATCGCTAGCAGCAATTGTGGAAGGAATGGCAAAAACGCAGTGGTTGGGACGGGTACAGTGGTACGCTTGGCAAGGTCGTGAGTTACTAATTGATGGGGCGCATAATCCGGCTGCGGCGCAAGTGTTACGTCAATTTGTCGATACTCTCGATGTTGCTTCAGTAACGTGGGTGATGGGAATGCTTTCAACAAAGGATCATGGCGATATCTTTAAGGCATTGTTGCGATCGCATGACCGTTTATTTTTAGTTCCTGTCCCCGATCATAGTTCGGCTGACCCTGAACAATTGGCACGACTTGCACAAAAAATCTGTCCTCAATTATCTGAGTGTTCTACTTATTTAAATGTAGAAACTGCACTGACATCTGCAATCGCCACATCCGATAACCTCATTGTGCTATGTGGTTCGCTGTATCTTGTCGGTCATTTTCTCAGTTCACGCTTCCACTAGCCACTAATCACTAACCACTCACCCCTGTTAAAATCCAGTTAATTTTTAGTTAATCTTCCATAGTAAATTTTATGAGTCATGATGTCTTAGACGTGCGGAATTTGCATATTGAATTTTTGGGTGATGACAAGCAAGTTAAGGCTGTTGACGGAATTTCGTTTCAGGTGCAACGCGGTCAAACGCTAGGAATTGTCGGCGAGTCAGGATCGGGTAAATCCGTTACTTCTTTAGCGGTTATGGGGTTGATTCCGTCGCCAGGGGTGATTACAGATGGTGAAGTTTGGTTTCGCGATCGCAATCACGGTAGTGAACCCGTTAATTTACTTGAACTGCCGCCCGAACGAATGCAAAAATACCGAGGCGGACAAATCGCGATGATTTTTCAAGAGCCGATGAGTTCGCTTAACCCAGTTTATACAATTGGATTTCAGTTAATAGAAGCAATTCGGCAGCATCAAAATATCTCGCAAAAAGAAGCAAGAAGACAAGCGATCGCGCGGTTGCAAGAAGTCAAATTACTACCGAGTGATGATGATTTACGCCAACAGTACGCCGAGACAAAACAAGGTCAGCAAATTGATCCGCGTCAGCGCGAGTTTTTTATTCAGCAGCAAAAGCAAGCAATTCTTGATCGCTATCCCCACGAACTTTCTGGCGGTCAACTACAGCGCGTCATGATCGCAATGGCGATTTCGTGCGACCCCGCATTACTAATCGCCGACGAACCAACAACTGCATTAGATGTCACTGTACAAGCAACAATTTTAGACTTGCTGCGCGAATTGCGCGATCGCCGTCAGATGTCGATGATGTTCATTACGCACGATTTGGGAATTATCGCCGAAATTGCCGACTCAGTTGCTGTAATGTACCGAGGCAAAATCGTTGAATGTGGTTCTGCTGAACAAATTTTTACGCATCCGCAACACCCCTATACTAAAGGTTTACTCGCGTGTCGTCCGAGTTTAGAAAAGCGATCGCAGTATCTTTTAACAGTCTCAGACTTTATGAGTGTCGGGTTAACGCGCACAGGCGAAGTCGAAATTCAAGCCAAAGAACCGACTTATCCACCACAAGTCAGTGAAGAAGCCTTAGCGCAACGCTTAACAAACTTACAACAACAATCGCCACTTCTCCAAGTCCGCAATTTACAAGTGGGCTTTCCGATCCGTAACGCATTTGGTCGAACCAAACGCTACTTTCTCGTCGTTAATGGCGTTTCTTTTGAAGTTTACCCTGGTGAAACGTTAGGACTAGTAGGCGAGTCAGGTTGTGGTAAAACGACATTAGGTCGTACTTTATTACGACTTGTTGAACCGATTGGCGGACAAGTCTATTTTGAAGGACGCGATGTAACAAATCTTAAGGGACGTCCTTTGCAACAACTCCGGCGCGAGATGCAAATTATTTTTCAAAATCCCTTTAGTTCCCTCGATCCGCGCATGAAAATCGGTGATACAGTGATGGAACCACTCGTCATTCATGCCGCAAGTCAATCGCATCGTCAACGCCGCGATCGCGCCGCTTATTTATTAGAACGCGTAGGCATCGACCCGAAACAAATGAATCGCTATCCGCATCAATTTTCTGGCGGTCAACGTCAACGCATTTGTATTGCTAGAGCACTCGCGCTCAATCCTAAGTTTATTATTTGTGATGAATCGGTGTCATCACTCGATGTCTCGGTACAAGCACAAGTTTTGAATTTGTTGAAAGAATTGCAAGCCGAGTTTAATCTTACCTATATTTTTATTTCGCACGACTTAAGTGTTGTTAAGTTTATGAGCGATCGCATCTTAGTCATGAATCGCGGACAAATCGTCGAACAAGGCGCAGCAGAAGAAATTTACCGCGATCCGAAAGAAGAATATACGCGATCGCTGATTGCCTCAATTCCGACAGGAACTCGCGATCAAATTCGCACGCGCCCTGCGTTAAATCAGGTAATAGGTAATGGGTAATGGGTCATTGCTGATAAACGATTTTTCCAATTACCAATCACCAATTACCAGTGACCAAGCAAGCAGTGATAGCCTACTACTTACAATTAAAGATAAAAAAGAATTCGTTTTGACTAGACGCAGAACATTAGACGTAATACAATCCTGCACGACTAGACATCTTAACTTCGGCTGGACAAGAATTTATTGCACGTTGGGGAGTGAAAGGCGTGGCTTTTTTAGGTTTCTTTAATCGGTTTTCGTTATCAAAAGATATGGGTATTGACCTTGGTACTGCCAATACCCTGGTATATGTTTCTGGTAAAGGCATTGTCCTACAAGAACCTTCGGTGATTGCGATCGATAAAAATGGCAAAATGCCGCCAGCAGTAGGCGAAGAAGCCAAACGCATGATGGGACGCACGCCTGGAAACGTCATTGTGACGCGCCCTTTACGTGACGGAGTCATTGCCGATTTTGATACCGCTGAACTCATGCTCAAGCATTTTATCCAACGCGTACACGAAGGTCGCATTGTCTCTCCACGCATGGTAATTGGTATTCCTACAGGTGTGACAGGTGTGGAACGACGCGCGCTGATGGATGCGGCAACGCAAGCGGGTGCAAGAGATGTATTTTTGATTGAAGAGCCTGTAGCCGCTGCGATTGGTGCGGGAATTCCTGTCACCGAAGCCGTTGGAAATATGATTATCGATATTGGTGGCGGGACAACAGAAGTCGCTGTACTGAGTCTTTTTGGCACAGTTGTGAGTGAATCGGTACGCGTGGCTGGCGATGAACTCAATGAAGCGATCGTGCAGTACATGAAGAAAATTTACAACTTGGTTATTGGCGAACGAACCGCCGAGGAAATCAAAATTCGTATCGGTTCGGCATATCCGACACGTAATGATGAAGAAAACGTCATGGAAGTACGCGGATTGCACTTACTCTCCGGTTTACCGCGCACTGTGACGATCAAAGAACCAGAAATTCGCGAAAGCATGATCGAACCGTTGTCTACGATTATTGAGGCAGTAAAACGAACACTCGAACGCACACCGCCCGAACTCGCCGCCGATATTGTCGATCGCGGAATTGTCCTTGCAGGTGGTGGTGCGTTACTCAAAGGACTTGATACATTAATTAGCCACGAAACAGGGATTGCGACTCATATTGCAGCTGATCCCCTAAGTTGCGTTGTGTTGGGAACAGGTCGAGTTTTAGAGAAATTTAAACAAATGGAACCTGTATTTAGTGCGCGATCGCGTACGATTTAAATTAAAGGGATCAAAAGTTGAAAGTCACAGATCAGGGAATTTCCCTGATATAAAACTTTGGCAAAATTCGTTACCATACTTTGTTGATTTGTGCAATATGCATAAGAAGAAATGTTAGAGATTAGGAGTTGGAATGTTCCTATAACCCTGACCTCTTCTCTACATACACAGTAATCATCCTGAGAGGATATAACTGAAAACGTTTCCTCCTACAACTGAATGAGAAGCTAAAAGCTGACTGCAAAACTATGTATATCATTCGTCGCTGGTGGGAGCGCTATGCTCTAACACTAGTGCTGGTAAGTCTGTCTTTCGTTACTGCCTGGGCAATCCGCCATACTCAGGGAGCAATTGTGCTTGAAGTTTACCAGATGCTAACGCGTCCCTTTCAATCGAATCCAAGTCAAGTTCTACACCTACACGATGCCAGAATTCAAGAACTAGAAACACGCGTCACTGAACTGGAAACTCAAAATCAACAGCTTGAGGAGTTATTAGGATATGTCAATAAGTCTTATAAAAAGATAGGTTCGTCACAAGCAGCGATCGCCGCCCCTGTTATCGGTCGCAGTGCAGATCAATGGTGGCAACAAATCACCCTAGGACGCGGTAGCCAAGCGGGAATCCAAGTTGGTAATATTGTGACTGCCCCAGGTGGACTAGTCGGCAGAGTCACAAGTGTCGCGCCGCACACGAGTCGTGTTTTATTAATTAGCGATCCTAGCAGTCAATTAGGTGTAACGATTAGTCGCAGCCGCTTTATGGGATTTTTACGCGGACAATCGGCAAATTATGCTGTAATGCAGTTTTTTGATAAAGTTCCCGATGTGCGTCTAGGAGATATGGTAGTCACATCGCCTTATAGCCAAATTTTCCCTGCTGGTATACCTGTAGGACGCGTTGAGTCGATTAACCTTCAAAAAAGTCCAGCCCCAGAAGCCGTAATTGCCTTATCTGCACCCATGTCTTACATAGAATGGGTCGTTGTCTCAACGAAATAGTGGCGAGTGAAAGAGAAGTTCATCATAGTATTCTTCCCCTACTCACCTCTTTCCCTGACCTCCGATCCCCGACCCCTGACCTCTCCTAAAGTACCACAAGGAGAATAAAAACTTTGAACCGTATTTCACGAGCTCGTTTGCATCAACGCCAAATAGTAAATTGGCTTGTTACAGTTGGCTCAGTTTTTTTATGCTTATTACTGCTACCAATGCGCTTACCAGGAATAGAACTAGCAGGAACTGCGCCCAACTGGTTACTGATCTGGGTTGTTGCTTGGAGTGTGAAGCGAACCGTTGTTCAAGGGGCGATCGCCGGAATCATCCTCGGTTTACTCCAAGATGGTATGACATCACCTTTGCCCTCACACGCGCTGAGTTTAGCTGTAGTAGGAATTATCACCGCTCGCCTACGCAAGCAGCGCTATCTTCAGGAAGACTTTATTTCGGTTGCTTTGATTGTCTTTGGTATGGCAGTTTTAGCCGAAGTGATTACAGCAGCGCAATTTAGTTTCTGGAGTGCAGCGATCGCGGGCAAATACACTGCTAGTATTAACAATTTCGCCGAAGTTTGGACGTACTACCAACGTGTTGCTTTAGCTTCTGCAATTGTGAGTAGCTTGTGGGCACCAGTGGTATACTACCCCCTAAATCGTTGGTGGGAAAAAATGAAAGACTAACTCAATAATTATTTCTCTCTACCCGCTGCTGTGATAACAATGGTCAAAATGGTTAGGACATTACAAAAGTTTTGAGTTATGAGTTTTAAATTATTCGCGTGATCGCGTGCAGAGGCATTATTATCAGTTTTGAGTTTTGAATTAAAGAACTTCTCACCTCAACACTTTTAACGAGTAACTCTTCTCGTCCTGACCTCTGACCCCTGCTCGTTGTTATTTCCACGCTCTACAATTAAGAATCAAAAATGGTACAGGCGGATTTACAACCAGAGGAAACCGAAGTCACCGACTTTGATCGGGCAATGATGCAGCGGTGTTTGCAACTGGCGCGCCGCGCTTTAGGTCGCACCGCACCGAATCCGTTGGTAGGATCTGTCATTGTCCAAGCTGGAGAAATTGTTGGGGAAGGGTTTCATCCTGGTGCTGGTCAACCTCATGCAGAAGTTTTTGCTTTGCGTGCCGCAGGCGATCGCGCGCGTGGCGCTACGGTATACGTCAATTTAGAACCTTGCAATCACTACGGACGTACTCCCCCGTGTTCTGAAGCGTTAATCGCCGCCGGAGTTGCGAAAGTCGTTGTGGGCATGGTTGATCCGAATCCACTCGTTGCTGGCCGTGGCATTGCGCGGTTACGCAGTGCAGGAATTAAAGTTGTTGTCGGTGTAGAAGAAGACAATTGCCGTCAACTCAACGAAGGCTTTGTACATCGCATTCTGCATCAACGACCGTTTGGTATTTTAAAGTATGCAATGACCTTAGATGGCAAAATTGCGACGAGCAGCGGTCATAGTGCGTGGGTTAGTAACCAAAGCGCGCGAAATCTCGTTCATCAACTACGCGCGGCGTGTGATGCAGTAATTGTCGGCGGGAATACAGTCAGAAACGATAATCCCAGGTTAACTAGTCGTCAGGCAGAGGCACACAACCCCCTACGGGTGGTGATGAGTCGCACACTTGACTTACCTACCGAAGCCTATTTATGGCAAACCGCAGAATTTCCAACGCTCGTGTTGACAGAAATAAACGCTAATCCTCAATTCCAACAGTTCCTACGCCAAAAAAATGTCGAGGTGGTAGAATTGCCATCGCTGACACCAACTCAGGCAATGGCAAACTTATACGCACGCGGTTTTTCAGCGGTATTGTGGGAATGCGGCGGCAGGTTAGCAGCACGCGCGATCGCCGAAGGATCAGTGCAAAAAATTCTCGCCTTCATCGCGCCTAAAATTATTGGTGGCAGCGGCGCACCATCACCCATCGGCGACTTGGGTTTAACAAATATGAATCAAGCACTTGCGCTCGAACGAGTGCGCTGGCAAACTATAGGGTCAGACTGCTTGGTAGAAGGTTATTTACCGCAAGACAGCAGTTTTTTGGTGCAGAATTCTCATTAATTGCAATAATAGACATTCAATATGCTCGAAATTGTAGTTTGTAGTTTGTTCGTCGGTAGTCTAGGTTTTCAGGCGGTGGTGCTTGGTGGCTGGATGCACTGGCAGCAACGTATACTAGCTCATCAAGAAGAAGAGGAGGAAATCTTGACGCAATACGAAACTAAAGAAAATACACTCATCGAGCCACAATCACAACAAAATGGCGCTGCGAAGCAATCGCTTAAAGATCCGCGTCTCGTCGGTTGGGAATTTAAAATTGTCCGCGCTAACCGCAACGTATTTCGCGATTCACAGGTTCTGCAAAAGTTGTGTCAAGAAGAAGCAGAATCAGGTTGGATTATGTTAGAAAAACTTGATGATCGCCGAATTCGATTCAAGCGACCAATTGCTTTACGCGAAATTGTCAAATCAGAATATCTCAAGCACGAACCATATCGCAGCCATTACGGTCCATCTTGGCAACCATTAAACTGGTTTGCGGCGATCGCTGTTTTGGTAGCCATGACCTTACCGGCTTATCTTGGTTATGCCCTAGTTTCTCGTACCTTTGCTTCTTCAAGTCAAACACAACCATTACCTGCCGCGTTTCCTCCCCTGGAACCAACATCAGAGCAGTAGCAGTTTTGTCGATCAAGAAGCTTGCCGATTTTCTGCCAAATCGCGAATTAAGTTTAACCGCGAGCGAATATAGTCGCTGAGAATATCAAGTTCGCTTTGATTTAGCGACGTTTTCAACTTGGTTTGCTTGAGTAACCACTGCACTAGATGTGCATCATCGAGTTTTAACAGAGTGTTTGACTGTGTTGTTTCAACTACAGACCAAAGCTGACGCAGGACTGTGGGAGTCATAAAACCTCTGCTGAAAAAATTAAGATTTCCTTTATCTTTTACGAGAATACCCAACGAAACTACTATTTTGCACAAGACCACACAACACGACACAAGAGTTACAAATTACTTAACAAAGCGATCGATAACTTGACAAAATCGCTTATTTTAGTCTCGCGGTTTTCGTTAAATGCCGTACGCTAGTGGCGAATAATGACCGCCTAATAGCCCTCACTTGCGCTTGAAACAAGCAATTTCTCGCTATACCTGCTTGCTTAACAAAAACCAACAGACTGCTCCAAGCTTCCCCAAATTTCTTAAACTTAAGGTGAAGTCAATCGAGGGAGTTTCAGTATGAGTACTGAAAATATCGAACAAGAAGCTCGCGAAGCAATGGTACAACAACGCCAGCAAGAGGAACATTTACAACAATCAATGTTAAGCCGTTCTGAGGCAGAAGTTAATACACCACCTGGTAGTCATACCGCAGAAGAAGCTAGAGAATTAATGATTGAACAGCGCCAGCAAGAAGAACAGTTACAACAGTCGATGCTGAGCCGTTCTGCTGCGGAAGTCGGTCTATCGAACGCGCAGCCTTCTCAAGATTAGTGTGTGTTAAATCAACGTGAGTTTGACAAAAAAGAGTTTAGCGCCAAGAAAAACGCTACCAAGCTAAGATTCTGTGAAAGCGGTTAGCAATTGGTACTTATAGCTAATAAATTGAATTCAGCCGTAGCTGATCGAAGAACCGCATCACATCTACATTTTACCGCCAGGATAGCTGTCGTTAGCTATCTTGGCTCAGATAAATTGCAATTAAAAAAGCAGATTTAAGCTACCTTATTCATCTTGTCAGGGTCTTGAATGCCACGTAGCTTGTACCATGTCTGCGTGATTCTTTGCCACCACGATTGACGATTTATCCCTAGTGCTTTGTTGTAACTCGTGTATGACTGTTGATAGCGACCTAGATAATGCAACGCCGCACCGCGAATCAGCCATGCTTCTTGATGCTTAGAGTCTAGTTCTAAAGCTTTTTCACAACTGCTTAAAGCTTCAGAGTAGCGTTCTAAATGTACCAGTACTACTGCGCGTAATACCCAACTACTCGGATCGTCTTCTCGAATCGTCACAGCTTTGTCTAGGTTAGCTAGCGCTTCTCGATAGTGACCTGAGTTAGCTAAAGCTGCACCTCTAGCAAACCAAATTTGGTAAATATTCGTTGGATCTGCTGTTTTGTCGAAGCTAGTCATTATTACAGCCATAGTAAGTACATCACATCAGGTAAGCCCACAACCTCAAGGTAGTCTACTTAGTACCTGATCGTGCTGTTGAAATTACGGTAACTATTGTAAATATTTCAACAATATATTGAAAGTGGCGATCGCCTAGCAAACTGTATCGGTTATATCCAGTGCCTGTGACAGCAGCAAGGCAAAAGCAAACACAGGATAAGTATAGAATTAATGAACTCTTGCCCGCGTTAAAATTCCTTGACGAGGACTGAATAATAAAGCCAGCAGAAATAATCCAGAAACTACTAGGACAATCGCTGCACCCGAAGGAATATTTAAATAGTAGCTAAGATACATACCACTAACACTACTGACAATCCCGAACCCCGCACCTAATATCATCATTTGATGGAGTTCTTTCACAAGTAAGTAAGCTGTAGTTCCAGGACCAATTAAGAGAGATACAACAAGCACAACTCCCACCGCTTGCATACTAGCAATAATTGTTAAAGTAATTACGGCAGTTAGCCCAAAATGAATTAAATTTACGGGTAATCCCATTGCTTGCGCTCCTAAAGGATCGAAGGTATAAAACAGCAATTCCTTATAAAAAACTTTGACTAAGAGGAGGACAATAACTGTAATAAATAAAGTGCGCCACACATCTGAATTAGTGACGCCTAAAATGTCGCCAAACAGAAATTGATGTAGGTCTATTTTACTTCTCAAAACAGTAATTAATGTAATTCCTAATGCTAAGAAACCTGAGAAAACTAATGCCATTGCCACATCAACTTTGACACGAGATTGTGACTGAATCCAAGCAATAACAAAGGTGCTGAATGTACCAGAAACAAAGGCTCCTAGAAAGATATCCATACCAAAGAAAAACGCGATCGCAAGTCCTGGTAACACCGCATGAGCAATGACATCGCCTAATAAGCCCATCCGTTGTAAAATTAAATAGGTTCCCACAACCGCACACAAGATTCCGAGTAAAACCGCAGTTGCGATCGCTTGACGCATAAATTCAAAACTGAGCGGTTCAGTTAACCAATTCATAGAGTATTCAATAGTCAATAAAGAGTACTGTTTAGGCAAAAAACTGCTTGCTTAAAAGTAGCAAGCCATCGCCGTACGTGCGTTGTATATTTTCTGCGGTAAAAACTTCTCTCAACGAACCATTCGCGATGATTTTGCGATTCAAAAGTAATAGGCGATCACACTGCGTTAATGTACCACCCAAATCGTGCGTAATCAGTAACAAAATTTTTCCTTGGTCTTTTAGTTCCTCAAAAACCTCAAACATAATTGATTCTGTCTTTTTATCAACTCCTACAAAAGGTTCGTCAAAAAAGAACAATTCCGCCTCTTGCGCTAGTGTACGCGCTAAGAATACGCGCTGTTGCTGTCCTCCCGACAATTCTCCAATCACCCGCCGTCGTAAATCATAAATTCCAACACGTTCCATCGCCGCCGCAACAACTTCTTTCGCTTGACGGCTATGTTCGCGCAACCAACCCGTATGCACGGTGCGTCCCATCAAAACAACACGTTCTACAGTAATTGGGTAGTCCCAGTCAATCGCGGATCTTTGCGGTACATAGGCAACTGAGTGTAATTGCTGTTTGAGCGATCGCGCCCTGTACCTCACTTTACCACTCGCCGTTGGGACTAAACCCAAAATACCCTTGACAAGTGTACTTTTTCCTGCTCCATTTGGACCAATCACGCCAACAATTTGCCCTGGTTCTAAGCAAAAGCTTACATCCTCAACAGCAGAAATTCCTTGGTAGTTGACAGCTAAGTGCTGAACCTCTAACATGGCTCTCTTAGAATGATAATGATAATCAAAACAACCTCAGTCCAAAATGTTACACAAACGTTATAAGCAAATTGTCCTAACGATAACGTTGGGGTTAATCGGCTGTAATTCAACTCCTACTCCGACAGGACAAGAGACAACATCACAACCCGCAGGCGATCGCCCATCGGTAATTGCCACCACAAGCGTGTTATGTGATATGACACAACAGGTTGCGGCTGAAACCATTGATTTAACGTGTCTAGTTGCAGCAGGAGAAGACCCCCATTTGTATCAACCTACACCTGAAGACCGCAAAGCGATCGACCAAGCCGATTTAATTTTATATGGTGGTTACGATTTTGAACCAGCTTTAATCAAATTAATTGAAGCGACGAGTAATCCTGCACCTAAAGTTGCCGTACACGAAGTTGCGGTTTTACAACCAATTATGGCAGAACCGCACAGCCACGACCACGACCACTCACATGTGTCGGAGGAAACTGCACCCGATCCTCATGTATGGCACAGCGCTCAAAATGGTATCCGCATGGTAGAAACTATTCGCGATAACCTAGAGCAAGTCGCACCAAATCACGCCTCACTCTACAACAGTAACGTCCAACTCATTACGAGCGAACTCGCTCAAATCGATGCATGGATTAAATCACAAATTGCGACAATTCCGCCCCAGAATCGTAAGTTAGTAACTACTCACGATGCCATGAATTACTTTGCTCAAGCATATGGTATTCCCATAGAAGGAACACTTAGAGGTATTAGTACAGAAGAAGCGCCTACGGCTGCTAGAGTCAGTGAACTTGTCAAAGATATTCGACAATCAAGCGTACCCACAATCTTTGCAGAAGCAACGATCAATCCGAGGTTAATTCAAACTGTTGCTAGAGAAGCTAATGTACAAGTGTCTGAACGTAAGCTTTTTGCCGATGGCTTAGGAGAACCAGGAACCGATGCGGATACCTACCAAAACAAGCTCATTGCCAATACTCGTACTATTGTCGAAGGGCTAGGAGGTCACTATACTCCGCCCCAAGTAGCTAGCTTAAATTAATTTGAGTTGGGAACGTGGTATGGTAACTCTTATTAACTCACTCCTAATATTCTCACAATGATCTATCAAGTGCGATTAGTAAATCCTGATATGGCACTTGACTGCACGATTTTGGTTCCTGAAGATCAATATATTCTTGATATAGCAGAAGAAGCGGGGATTCGTTTACCTGCGGGTTGTCATCAAGGAAACTGTTCCGCCTGTGTTGCCAAAATCATTAGTGGAGAAGTCGATCAAAGCGAACAGAGATTTTTACAACCCGCAGAAATTGCAGCAGGCTACACGCTTACTTGCGTAGCCTATCCACTCTCAGATTGTACTTTACAAACGCATCAAGAAAAAGTTTTATACCATTCTTCTTTGTATTATTCTACTAAGCAAAGCGGATAATTAGGAGTAGCAGTAATATAAGAAAACTTTCAACTAATAATTAATGGTTAGATTTAAATATTCTTCACTGATTGATACACCTGTAGAAGTCGTTTGGAATTTTTACGAGCGTCCTGATATACTCAATCTTCTTACTCCGCCTTGGCAACCAATTCAAGTAATAAGTCACGAAGAAGGATTAGATGTAGGAGCAACAACCGAATTCAATATATTTTTGGGTCTTATTCCCCTACGATGGGTAACGATTCACACTGAATACAGTAGATACCATTTCTTTACAGACGAACAGCGTGAAGGACCACTTAAATATTGGAAACATCGTCATCAGTTTACAGCAGAAGCTCATAAAACTTTGCTAACTGATGATATCGATTTTAGCTTACCTGGTGGATTTTTAACAGATTTCTTTGCTAGTTGGTTAGTGATGATGCAACTCGATCAAGTATTTCGCTATCGCCACGAAGTTACACAACGAGAATGTCGAGTTCATCATTAAACTTATTAGTAGTTAAGTATGAGCAAATAAAAACAATAAAAACAAAACCTCAATTTTCTTTACTCAGCATTCTCTGTGCCTCTGTGGTTCGTAAAAGTATAAACTTTGTTTCCATCAAGTAAGAAACTCTACACTCAAACTAAATCAAACTAAATCAGAACAAAAAAAGAATTTGCTAGACTTGAGAATAGTCAATCAACCCATTGAAGGACGCTGCACCGATGACGCTCTCCATGCATCCCAGTACCTTACTGCTAACCAGGGAACTACCAAACCTGCAATATAGCTCAACACGCGATCGCTTCGATGAAACTTGGGAAGCACCATTATCGACTCTTTTAGGCTTAGGGCGTGCAGCAGGGGCTGATTTTGTTGAATTTTTCTTAGAGCGAGTCAACTATATCAACTGTCTAGCCGAAGACGACACGATTACCAGCATTTCTCCACGACTATCGACAGGTGCAGGCGTCCGAGTTTTTCGCGGTAAAGCCGATTGCTACGTCAGCACCAACGATTTATCATTTACAGGACTCAAAGCCGCTTTAGAAAAAGGCTTATCGATCTTAGGATTACAACTTCCTGCACCTAACGGTTATGTTCCAGAAATTAACCTAGAACTTTTGCGCGACTACGCCACCAAAAAAGGTAAAGAGTCTTGGCTTGCAGGATGCAGTTCCATGCGCGAAATGGGTGAAATCCTCCTCGACGCTAATGCGCAGTTAAAACAAAAAGCAACTCACGTACAATCAAGACGTGCAGTGTATTTCCGTGATTGGCAAGAAGTTTTAGTTGCAGCGAGTGATGGAACTTTCGCTAGAGACATCCGCCTGACACAATCTGTAGGTTATAACCTTTTGTGTGCCGATGGGGCAAATCGTTCATCGATTAGTAAGCGCGTTGGAAGCACCAGCGAACCCGACTTCTTAAGAAGTTGGAACTATCAAACTGATGCTGAAGAAGTCGCCGAATCGGCTGGAAAAATGCTTTACGCCGACTATGTAGAATCCGGTAATTACCCCATCATCATGGCAAACGAGTTTGGGGGCGTGATCTTCCACGAAGCTTGCGGACACTTACTAGAAACCACCCAAATTGAGCGGAAAACAACTCCATTTGCAGATAAGAAAGGCGAAAAAATTGCCCATGAAAGCCTGACAGCTTGGGATGAAGGGCTTTCTCAAGATGCCTTTGGGACGATTGACATGGACGATGAAGGAATGCCAGCGCAAAGAACATTGTTGATCGAAAACGGCATTTTGAAGAATTTTATCAGCGATCGCACCGGTTCAATGCGTACCGGACACCCTCGCACTGGTAGCGGACGCCGCCAAAACTACACATATGCAGCTGCATCAAGGATGCGTAACACGTACATCGCACCAGGAAACTACACCAACGAAGACTTATTTGCCTCGATCGACAAAGGGATATACTGCAAGAAAATGGGCGGTGGTAGCGTTGGTCCTACAGGACAATTTAACTTCGCTGTCGATGAAGCTTACCTGATTGAAAACGGCAAAATTACCAAACCCCTCAAAGGCGCTACCTTAATTGGTGACGCGCAAGAGATTATGAACAAAATTTCGATGTGTTCGCAAGACTTAGGACTCGCAGCAGGATTCTGCGGTTCGGTTAGCGGTAGTGTTTACGTTACCGTAGGTCAACCCCACATCAAAGTTGATTCGATTACTGTCGGTGGAAGATAGATTGATTATGCCTAATATTGATGAACTTGCAGGATATACGCAAGCAAGTGCAGAACGCCTGGGGATAAAAAAATTTGATATTTATGGTTCATCCGTTGACGAAACCAGCGTTCAAGTTGATAGCGGTGAACCCAAACAAGTCAAAGCCTCGAATCGTTCCAGTGTCATTGTACGCGTCTGGAATAAAGATAATACCGTTGGAGTAACCAGCACTACTGATGTTGATCGTGATGGTATTGATTTAGCTTTAAAAACAGCTTATGAAGCAAGTTTCTTTGGAGTCAAAGAAAATGTCCCTGACTTTAGCCCTGAAGCTACTGCTGAACTGAAAGCCGATACCGAAGCAACAGCCCCCCAAGCACCAGTTTCACAACTCATTGACACTTTGATTGAAGCTGAAAAAAAACTCTTACAAGCGCATCCTGCAATCAAAGGCGTACCGTATAACGGCTTATCTCAAAGAGATTTTAGCCGCTTCTACCTGAATAGTAACGGCGCAATGCGTAATGAAGCGCGTTCCTATACATCAATTTATCTTTACACCAAGACCGAACAAGAAGGCAAAAAACCTCGTAGTGCTGGCGCTTTTCGGATTAATCGTAGTTTAGAACAAATTGATTTACAAGGTTGCGTACAAGAAGCAGCAGAGAAGACAATTAGCCATTTGGATTACGAAAAAATTAAATCAGGCAAATATCGCGTTGTTTTCTCACCAGAAGCTTTTTTAAGTTTATTAGGTGCTTTTTCTAATCTTTTTAATGCCCAAAATATCTTAGATAAGCAAAGTCTTTCTACACCAGAATCTTTAGGCAAACAAATTGCTTCACCTTTACTTTCAGTGTGTGATGATGCGTTGCATCCTGAGAATATTGCCGCAGAAACTTTTGATGGTGAAGGAACACCAACGCGACGAATTGCCTTAATTACTAATGGAGTTTTAAGCAATTTTATCCATAGTGCAGGTACAGCAAAACGGTTTAATACTCAACCTACAGGTCATGCAAATATTGGTGCAAAAGTTAGTGTAAGTTCGCATTTTTATCACGTATTTCCTGGGGAAAATGCATCGCAAGAATATAGTTTAGATAGTGCGGAAAATATCATTTTTATTGATGACGTGCAAGCGCTTCATGCAGGTGTTAAAGCGTTACAAGGTTCTTTTTCTCTTCCGTTTGACGGTTGGATAGTCAACAACGGTAAAAAAACAAGTATTGAGTCTGCAACGGTAGCAGGAGATTTTCTAGAATTATTGCAGTCAATCGTTTTTGTCGAGCAAGAACCTGAATTAACACCAACAGGAGTTTGTCCAAAAATTTGGGTTGATAATCTTTCAATTACTGGTGAGTAAAGTAATACCTGTTTTCAGTCTATTTAGTATCAGTAGTGCAATTTGGTTCTATATCTTCTAAATCTCGCAATTCTCGGTAGGCGAAGCCGCCACAGCCAACTAGTAATAAACAGATGGCGGTGATAACATACAAAACTGCCATCCCAGAACCAGAACTACTGCTAAAGATACCACCTAGGATAGTTGCTATTCCTCTATGTGACATGGCGGGTTCAAATACTCGCTCTGCTAAAGGATCAGCAATAAAAATTGCGATCGCCGACACAATTTGTAAAATTAAAGCATTCGCGGCAAATACCCGCCCTTGTATCTCTGGAGCCACGTTTGCCATCCAAAGTGCCGTTTCATCACTACTCAGCAGTGGGAAATTTAACGAGGAGCAAAATTGTGCAGGAATCCACACAAACATTGTACGCCCTAAGCCAAAGACAGTTTTACTCTAACCCTGCCCCAATAAATCCTAGCAGCATGCCATCAATACGCCGCTGAGGATCACCCCAAACACTGATAATAAATGCACCTGTGACGCCTCCAACCCCAGCAGATGCCGCAACACTGCCTAAAACTTGAGCACTACTATCGGTACGTGCGAGAATCATCGGGTCGTAAAAGGCTCCTCCAAGGTCATGCGCAAACCAAAATAGGGCAGTTGTCACCAATAAAGCACTAAACCTCGGTGATTCCAGATAAAGCGCCGTCCAAAAGTCAGAGTCTCTAAAACTTGCTGATTGGCATCAGGACGCGATGGCTGGGGGATATTAACAGCAACCAATGTGGCGATCGCTACGGTAAAAGTTGTTAAATCAATTAAGAGAATACATAACAGTCCAACTACAGGATAAAGACTACCAGCCAACGCCGGAGCAAAGCTCGCAGAACCATAGTGTACGATCAAACCCATAGCGCGGATATAGTGCTGTTGTGGCACAATTATTGCAATCGAGGTTGAGTAGGCAAGCTGCTGACATTTGCCCAAAACTACCATTAACCGCACTTGTTAAGTAAAGATGCCATATTTGTAAGTTATCAGTAAGATACAGTAGCAATTGCATCTCCTAAGAGCATCAACCGCTTACGATTGAAGCAATCGACAATGATGCCTGCAAACAGAGTAATCTGAATGCGTGGTAATTGCGAAAAAAGCCGACAAGTGCCAATGCTGTCGCTGAACTTGTCAGTTTCCCAGCCCAAATTATCAGGGCAAACTCGGTCATATAACTGCCGATGGTAAAGACAAGTTGACCAAACCAAACAATGGTAAAGGTACGCACAGGGTAATATTATGTTGGAGAGGAATCGTTCAACGGTTATCAAGAATTTAGGAACTAGAGAATGCAATTTTTAATCGGTAACGCAAGTGATATCAATTGACGTTCAAGTGTCTCAAGTTATCAAAGCCAAGCAAGTTATCGGTATTTTAAATAACTTTGAATAGGATAAAAGTATCGTCTTGTAGCAACAATCTTGCCTCTAGTTAATAAATTGCTAACTCTTACAACGATTGTGCTGGTTCAAAATTCTGACATGGGTTAATTCGGAATGATCGCTTATGAAGTAATGTTTTAAATGCTACATTTATGGTGAATTTTTCAGTATTTATACTGAAAAATATTTAGATGCATATTTTCCCCAACTTACCCCTACTGTCTAAAAAATTGAGGAATCAGGGAGCGATCGCGGATGGACGCAGAAGAAGCACCACGCTTATTGGATAAACTTTTGCAACAGTAAAGACTGACTGACGTGCAGGAACTTAGACTCCGCCTGACATGGCAAAAATTAACCTATGCAGAGATGGCAGAAAGAACTAATTATGAACCTGATTACATAAAGTTCGTTGGCTTTCAATTGTGGCAGCTACTTTCAACAGCACTAGGAGAGAAAGTAACCAAGAGTAATTTTAAGTCGGTTTTAAGACGAAAAGCAGAAAAATTTAAGATATTAAGATAGTAGATGATTCTACATATCATCAAGTAAAACAAGCGATTAGTCCTGAAAATCATCCCCAAGCGATCGCACGCAAATACCAAGACTGGCAAAAAGCAATCGACGTTGCTGGATTCTACGGGCGCACTCCAGAAGGAGAAATGATTTGTCGTTTTTATTTGGTGAAACGGTATCAGGGGTTCGAAATCAGGGAATTCTCGCAGCGAAAGTATATGTTGGTAGTGCCAGAATTCTTGACACACAGCGATAATAGCTATTATCCATTACCAATTACCAGCCTTAATTTAGATAACTTGTCTAGCCATTATTACGCAATTAATATTTAAGTCGTTTTTGGCGATAGTTGGCGACAGATTCGACAATGCCGATCGCAATGAAGTTAGTAAGTAATGCAGATCGTCCATAACTCAACCACGGTAGAGGAATTCCGGTGACAGGTGCAAGACCAATCGTCATCGCAATATTAACGATCGCCTGAAAAACGATCATCGATAACACACCAATCGCCAATAAAGAGCCAAAGTTGTCTTTAGCAGTTTGTGCAATAACGACTAAGCGCAAACAAATCAACCAAAAGACAAACAACACCGCTAAACCACCGACAAAGCCGAGTTCTTCGCCAATCGCCGAGAAAATAAAATCGGTGTGTTGTTCTGGGACGAAGTTAAGCTGCGTTTGCGTTCCTTGATATAAACCTTGTCCCCACAATTCACCTGCGCCGATCGCAATTCGCGATTGAATGAGATGGTAGCCGCCGCCAAGCGGATCTTTTTCTGGATTGAGGAACAAAATCAAGCGATTTTTTTGGTAGTCTTGCAACAATCCCCAAAGAATGAAACCTAATTGACCCGCCGCAAAATTAACGGCGATCGCACCCAACGCCCCTAACCATCGCCAGGGTAAAGTTCGCCACGCAATAAAACTCATTGTTGCAGTCCAGGCGAACCATGCAGGTAGATAAATGTTAAATAAAATGACAGCAATAATTGGAGAAACAAGTAAAATTAACCAACCAGGGTTGGCATTTCCCCAATAAAGCATTCCCAGTGTAATTGCACCGAAAACAAGCGATGTGCCTAAATCAGGTTGAATGAATACCAACAACCAAGGAACCGCAGTCACAGCTAAAGCTCGGATGACGGATGGAATGGTTGCGGCGGTGCGTGAGTGCAAAAGTGCGGCTAAGGTGATAACGACGCCAATTTTAGCGAATTCTGACGGCTGGACATTAAAGCCACCAATACCGATCCAACGCTGCGCACCTTTAGCGGTTGTACCGATGAAAATGACAATTAGGAGCGAGATATTCGTCAGTGTATAAATGACCCAGTGCCATTGAAGCAAGTTTTCGTAGCGACAACGCGCGATGAATAATGCTAGCACAAGACCAATACCACCAATAAGCCAGTGCTGCCACCAATCGGTCAATCCCTGATTCAATTCAGCGCTGCGAATCATGATTCCACCAAACACAGTTAAACCGGCAACGGCAATCAGTAATATCCAATCGACTTGTTGCCATGGTGCTAGTAGATATTTCCAGCGTAGGGATGATAAGATTCGCAACATTAGAAGAGGACACAGGTCAGGGTTTAAAAGATAGAAACTTGAGTAAGTTGAGCGGGTAGGCGTGCTAACTTCTGACTCACGTTCCCTTATTTCTAAGTTAAAGCTGCGACAGAGACTTTACCAGCAATACTGAGGGCGATCGCTTTTAAGGCTTTGGCAGAGGCGGAATCAGGGTCTGCAACCACAATTGGAACGCCGCGATCGCCACCTTGACGTAAGGTTATTTCTAGCGGTACGCATCCGAGTAACGGTACGCCAAGTTCCGCAGCAGTTTTTTCGCCACCACCCGAACCAAAAATGTCATACTGCTTATCTGGCATATCTGGAGGGATGAAGTAACTCATATTTTCGACAATGCCCAATACAGGAACTTGCATTTGCTGAAACATCCGCAAGCCTTTACGCGCATCAAGTAGCGCTACAGTTTGTGGTGTCGTGACAATGACTGCACCCGCCATAGGAACTGCTTGCGTCAGCGTTAATTGTGCATCGCCTGTCCCTGGAGGCATATCAACAATGAGATAATCTAAATTTCCCCACTCAACTTGATACAAAAATTGGCGAATAATACCATTCAGCATGGGTCCGCGCCAAATTACAGGTTGATCGCGATCAATCAAAAATCCCATCGATACCAATTTCACGCCATGATTGAACGCCGGTTCTAGTACTTCACCTTGTTTACCTTGCCGTACCATGACTTGACTGTCCCCAAGTCCTAGCATCGTTGGTGCATTCGGTCCGTAAATATCGGCATCGAGTAACCCAACTTTTGCTCCTGTTTGGGCAAGTGCAACTGCGACATTCACAGCAACAGTACTTTTTCCGACTCCTCCTTTACCACTAGACACTGCCAAAATATTTTTGACACCAGCAATTCCAGCACGGTCAGGTAGGCTTTTTTGTTGTGGCGTTTCGGCGGTTACATCAACAGAAACATCGGTTATACCTGGTAACTGCTTCACAGCTTTCTGACAGTCTTCTACGATAAATTCTCGCAACGGACAAGCTGGAGTCGTTAACACTAAGGTGAAGCTGACCTTGCCATCGTCAATCTTGACGTTGCGAATCATGTTCAGTTCCACCAAGCTTTTGCGAAGTTCGGGATCTTGTACGGGGCGCAAAACTTCTAAAACAGAACTGGAGTTGAGTATTTCTGACATGGTTGGTTCACTCTCAAGCAAGGCGCAACTGTGGCAAAAAAAATTGCCCCTGCCTAAATCTTAACGGGCAAGTGCTGTCCTGAGTGAGCGACTAGAGACAAGAAGCGAGAGACGACAACCGATAGATAAGGCACGTTGTGAGGATTTAGGATAGATGATTTAATTTATTGATACTTAGCTTTGATAGAGCTTATGTTTTTTTGGCTTAGCAAGCACATTTGCGTTAGCTTAAAAATCAAAACATCTGTCATTTAGAGGCTTCGGTTCGGTTGAGAGTGCAGTGTTTGCTGCTTGTTCCGCCGCTGCTGCTAAAGCCGCTGCAACTTTTGCTGCACGAGGTCGAATTAAAGACCAGATCAAAGGTGACAACCACCCATTTAATGTTACTGAGTAGGAAACACAGGTACCGCACACCGTTGACTCTACACGGTAAATGACGCGTTCTTCTATCCCTGGAATTGATAACACGCGCACGCTCATCATTTCTCCAGGATGCACGCGTTCGACAAAAATCCGAATCGGAATTGGACCTAAGCGCGTCACTGCTTGGAAAATTAAACCTGGTTTGGGTATTAATCCGTTCGGAACATTGGTGCTAGTAAGCAAAGGATGCCAAGAGACATCTGCCAAATTGACGACTTTTTGCCAAAGTTCATCCACCGAGGCTGAACTGATTTCTCGATATGTTCGTACTAAAGAACACTGAAACCGGCGACCTCTATGGTGAATAATTTTGGACAAGCAGCCTAGCATCTTTCTAATCCTCCTGTCTGTAGCGTGCCAAAACTGAATTTGTTTGTTGGCGATCGCTACCGATTTTGAGCGCTCAATGTAGCCTATTTTTTTAGCCTACTTCGCTAAAATCTAGTACGTTTGTTGCAAAATTTCAATTCCTGCTATCTTTAAGGATTGTTACTACATTCTTCGCGCAATTTATTTGTCAAACTCTCAGATAATATTCAGTTTTTGTCTTCCCTCAAATGATAGAAATTGATGAAAGTCACAACGAGTCAATTAAGTGTCGTCAGAATGTAGGCAATGCGTTGTAGGTAATCATTACTATAGGCGACAACAGCTAGTAAACTAACATCACAATCAGAATCTGGAAAGAATTGTTGCATTTTAAAATTGAAGGTACAGAACAAGGCACAATTGTTATTTGTGCCACAGTTGAGCAATGTAATAGCAAACACTTTTATTGACTCAGCCTGACACAAGTCTGGAAATATTGCTTTTAAGAAATTTAAGTTGACTTATGACGACTGCTTTAAATCCTCAGATAACCTCCTCCCAATCTCCACCACCAGAAGATGCTAAAGTTCGAGTTAAGCAGCTGATGCAGAATCTGCAAGATAAAATCTGTCAGGAATTAGAGCAACTCGACGGTGTCGGTAAGTTTCGCCAAGATGCTTGGGAACGCGAAGAAGGTGGCGGCGGGCGATCGCGTGTGATGCGCGATGGCGCAGTTTTTGAACAAGGCGGAGTTAATTTTTCTGAGGTTTGGGGAACGCATTTACCCCCCTCGATTTTGGCACAGCGTCCCGAAGCATCTGGACATCAATGGTTTGCAACAGGAACTTCGTTAGTTTTGCATCCGCGCAATCCTTATATTCCAACAGTTCACTTAAACTATCGTTACTTTGAAGCAGGTCCAGTTTGGTGGTTTGGCGGTGGTGCAGACTTAACACCTTACTACCCGTTTGCAGAAGATGCAGCACATTTTCATACCACACTCAAGCAAGCCTGCGATGCACATCACAAAGAATATTATCCAACCTTTAAGCGCTGGTGTGACGAATATTTTTACCTCAAGCACCGTCAAGAAACTCGTGGCGTCGGTGGTATATTTTTTGACTACCAAGATGGTCAAGGACAGTTGTATCGCGGTCCTTTGCCCGATGGTGCAGCAGCAGCATATAGTAACTTGCTAGGCGATTTACCACAACGCAATTGGGAAGATTTGTTTACTTTTGTACGTGATTGCGGTGATGCTTTCGTACCAGCATATGCACCAATTGTCAAGCGCCGGAAAGACATAGAGTATGGTGATCGCGAACGTCATTTTCAGCTATATCGTCGCGGTCGGTATGTAGAGTTTAATTTAGTTTACGACCGAGGCACGATTTTCGGTCTACAAACGAACGGACGCACCGAGTCAATTTTAATGTCGCTACCGCCTTTGGTACGTTGGGAATACTGCTACGAACCCGAACCGAATACGCCCGAAGCGGAGTTGTATGAAATATTCCTAAAGCCTCAAGATTGGGCAAATTGGAAAAATCAGGGATGATCCCGCAAGAGAAGCTGGGGAAGAAATTTTTACGATTGCGGCATTACGTGTGTTGAATTTTGAAGAACCCCTGTATTAACCCTGATTTCTGTTAAGTTTCCGAAAACGATAGGGACCGAGAATCGCTCCCCAGGTGGCTTTACCTGTTGTGGAGTCGATTCCTTTGTCGTAGCTTAAAAATTCTTCTGGAGAGGCTTCAAAGCCGATGGAGACTTGTACAGTGTTGCCCGCGTAGGAAAAACAGCAGCGGCGATCGCTTGGTAAAGTAGCTTTAAAATGATAATCGCGTTCGAGTCGGTTGACGGTGACATCAAGAAGACAGCCTGGAAGTAACTCAAAGTCTTCGGGTGTCAGCATTTTGAGAATATCGGGGTTAGCACCCGCACCACGCAGCGTAGTAGGGTTTTTAGGCATATAATACTGTACTTGCAGTGCAACGTCGTCAGGGCGCTGTTGGAGGCGGATCAGGCGCTGTCGATACGGTTGATCGAGTTTGACAATATTTGCTTGTTCGGCAAACAGCGTATAACTATCTTCGGTAAATACCGCTACGGGTTGATGCCAAAGACGCAGGTGAACGTACCAAGCAGGTTCAGCGATCGCTTGTTCTTGATTCGTAAATTCGCCAGTTAGATACTGCGCTAGCGCCTTTAGCTGCGATGATAAAGTCATAATTCTGGATAAGGTGATTGGGCAGTAGTCAATAGTGAACCACTAACTCCTAACCACTAACCACATTTAACTGCGACGCGATTACCGATGGTTCGAGATTACGCCCAATAAAAACTAATTTGGTTTGCTGCGGTTCTTCTGGTTGCCACATCCGGTCATAAAATTGTTCAAAGCGTCCGCCGACTCCTTGTAATACGAGACGCATTGGCTTATTTGGTACAGCGACAAAGCCTTTAATGCGATAAATTTCTTGTTCTTGCGCTAAGGTTTGCAGTTGCTTTTGGAGTTTTTGCGGATCGAAGCTACGGTTGAGAACTAAATGTGCCGAGGTAATTTCGTCGTCGTGGTCGTGGTCTTCTTCAGTATCATGGTGGCTAGGACGTGCGGCTAAGTCGTCTTCTACAGCAGCATTGACTCCGAGGAGAATATCAGTGTCGAGTTGTCCGTTTGTGGATGCAACGATTTTGACGACTCTTGGTAATTCCTGTTGTACTAAGTTAATAATTTCTGCCTGAGTTGCGCTATCGACTAAATCTGTTTTGTTTAAAACGACTAAATCCGCACACGCGAGTTGATCTTCAAATAATTCTTGTAAGGGTGTTTCGTGTTCTAAGTTGGGATCGGCTTGGCGATCGCGTTCAACAGCTTCAGGATCGCTGGCAAAAGTTCCGGCGGCGACGGCGGCGCAATCGACTACTGTAATAACGGCATCGACAGTCGCAGCGTTACGAATTTCGTGCCAACGAAAGGCTTTTACAAGGGGCTTGGGTAGGGCTAAACCCGAAGTTTCGATCAATATACAGTCAATGCTGTCACGCCGCTGTAATAGCTGCTGCATCGTCGGTAAAAACTCTTCTTGCACCGTACAGCACAAGCAACCATTCGTGAGTTCAACGATATTATCTGTACCGTCACCATCTTCGGGACAGATTTGACAAGATTTGAGTAACTCACCATCAATTCCTAATTCGCCAAATTCGTTGACGAGAACTGCGATGCGTCTACCTTGGTTGTTTTGTAATAAGTTGCGAATGAGTGTCGTTTTACCGCTACCAAGAAAGCCAGTGACGATCGTAACCGGAATTTTTTTAAATGCCATATCTGTTTTGAGAGACAACAGTGGGGCAATCTGCTTGCGATCTCCTGAATGCGAACATCCAAGTCATCTCAAGGGTACTGCCCCTAAAGCTTATTCAGCTATGATTTATTATCTCATTTACTCAGCAGTTGCCAATTCAGTGCTACCACGCGTGCGACGACGTGTCAAGGTATTGAATAGCATTTGACCAATTGCTTTGATCAAGTTACCTTCTAACTCATTAAACAGCTTCATATTCAATCCAAAAGCCGCATTGGCTTCATCAACAATGCGATCGGCAGTTGCTTCATCGATGGGTAGTTCGTTCAATGCATGACGGTAAGTGGCTTTGAAAGCTTTTTCGTCAGGAATATCTTTAAATTCGTAGAAAGCGACTCCTTGTCCTTCGGATAAGTTCATTGCGCGTTGGGCAATGTTTTTCAGAATTTGTCCGCCAGAGAGATCGCCAATATAACGCGTGTACGAGTGCGCGATTAAGAGTTCTGGTGCGGTGTTAGATATTTCGCGGATGCGGTTAACGTAAGTTTTGCCGACAGGAGTCAGTTCAACTTGCTCTCTCCAGTTAGAACCATAGTAGTAGCTCAAGTCTTGTTCTAAGCTGCGTTGTCGGTTAAGTTGTTTAAAATAAATTTTTGATACGATTGGGTGCTGCTGATGCCGTTCCATTTCTTCTTCCATCGCGGAGTAGACAAAGTAGAAATTGCCGACTAGCTTACGATACGAATTTTTTTCGACGACTCCTTTTAAAAAGCACTTGACAAAACCAACGTTTTCAGCCATCGTATGGGCTTTTTTTGTACCCTCACGCAATTTTGTTGCTAAATTACTGCTCATGCTTAAATTCCCAATATTAATTTTTACTGCTGAAGTGTCAATCTACAAACGGCAAATTAGAGCCACTAAATCGTTACAGTAAAACGATTTGCTTAACATTTGTGTTAAAAATTCTGAAGTTGCTGCCGGAAATGGCTGCGTAGCGATTGAAGTTGTAGTGTATTTCCGGCACTGAGTCATGAACACTTCGCAATTAGAGCGCTACTTTTACTTAAGGGATCTAACCTGAAACGTAGGAAATACAAGGTTTTGACAAGCAACAATAAAAGATTAACAATAGTACTCAACTAAGATATTACGATTTTTTATAAACCCCCGAACTTTACGAAGTTTTTTAACTAATAGCCTTGTAGCTAACTAGGCGGTTGCACCATGTCTCGCACGTTACCATGGATAGATGCTATTGCCTGAGTAACACAGCCGTCTTGCTTGTGGGTAATCATCGGCATTTGGTATTTGGGTGCCATGACAATCAGCCCCGTGCGGTCAATTTTTGTCTGAGAAAGACATTGTAGGCGAAATCGCTGTAAAAGCATTGCTAGCAAAATTTTGATTTCCATCATCGCAAACGCCGCGCCAATACAGGTACGCGTTCCAGTACCAAAGGGATTGTATTCAAACGAAGTAGGAGTGATTTTTTGCAAGCGATCGGGATTAAACTCCTCTGGCTCACAAATACCTCAGTCCCCGCGGGCAAGGTATAGCCGCCTAACTCGGTTGTTGAAGTAACGCGTTTATTCCAAGGTACAGGTGGCAGGACCCGCATACTTTCTTTAATAACACGCTCTAATAACGGTAACTGCTGCAATTGTTCAACCGTCGGTGCTTCACCCTTGAGCTTATCTGCTAATTCATCAAAAAGGTCAGCCGCCATTTATGGGTGTTGCGAGTCCCAAGAATTTGGATGGCTGAGGACTAGGTACTTTGAGAACACGACTATCTGTAACCTTCGTCGTCGATATCCTCTACGCTGATGACGTTTACTAAATATATAATCAATCGCAACTTCCTTTTTTAGGGATTTTGCTGGTGTTTGCTGAAGTGGCTCTAAATGAACAATTCTTGAGTCAAAACTTTTGCCAGCAAGCCGATGTCGTAGCTAAACAGAGTTCAATTTTTATACTTCAAGCACAAGCTATCTCATGCTGATATTTCTAGCAATGTTTCCTCACTTGATTGACACAAGGTAACTGTACGCGCTACATCATGAATCAATGGTCGCGTAAGCCTTTTGTAATGCAAAGTTTTTTTAATTTTCGATTTGATCGGCATGAGGAGGAATGGAGATGGATGGTAGCTTGATCGTATCCAACATCCTGAATCCACCTGTCCTATTTTTCTTCTTGGGAATGACCGCTGTTCTCGTTAAGTCGGATTTAGAAATTCCTCCTCCTGTTCCCAAACTCCTCTCGCTTTATCTGCTGCTGGCGATCGGATTCAAGGGAGGCGTAGAACTAGCGAAAAGTGGGATTACGCAAGCGGTTGTTCTGACGCTGTTGGCGGCAATGTTGATGGCGTGTTTTGTGCCAATTTATACGTTTTTTATTCTAAAGTTGAAGCTGGATAATTATGACGCGGCAGCGATCGCCGCTACGTATGGCTCAATTAGTGCAGTGACGTTCATTACTGCCAGTGCATTTCTCACAGAACTCGGCATTGATTTTGATGGTTACATGGTTGCTGCCCTGGCACTGATGGAATCTCCAGCGATCATTATTGGTCTAATCTTGGTCAATCTCTTCACAACGGATAGCGACCGTGACTTTGCTTGGTCAGAAGTGTTACAAGAAGCGTTCCTCAATAGTTCCGTCTTTCTCCTCGTTGGTAGTCTGCTGATTGGGATCTTGACAGGGGAACATGGTTGGCAGGTGATGGAACCTTTTACTCAAGGAATGTTCTATGGTGTTCTCGCCTTCTTTTTGCTAGATATGGGACTCGTTGCGGCGCGCCGAATTAAGGACTTGCAAAAAACGGGAGTTTTCCTCATCTCATTTGCCATCTTGATTCCAATACTCAACGCCGGTATTGGTTTATCAATCGCTAAGTTTATTGGGATGCCTCAAGGCGATGCACTCTTATTTGCGGTGCTGTGTGCTAGTGCTTCTTATATTGCGGTTCCAGCAGCGATGCGACTAACGGTTCCCGAAGCCAATCCCAGCCTTTATGTTTCTACTGCTTTAGCCGTCACATTCCCGTTCAATATCATCGTTGGCATTCCGCTTTATCTATACGGAATTGAATTATTGTGGAGATGATTATATGCACCTTGTCAAAAGAATCGAAATTATTGCGAACTCGTTTGAGCTTGGCAAAATTTTAGCAGGTTTAGATAAAGCAGGCGTTCACGGTCATGCTGTGATTCGCAATGTTGCCGGAAAAGGATTGCGCGAAGGCGAAGACCTCGACATGACGATGCTTGACAACGTGTACATCATTGCATTTTGTAAGCCGGAACTGCTCAAACCCGTCGTTGAAAATATTAGACCTGTACTCAATAAATTTGGGGGAACCTGCTACATCACCGATGCGATGGAAATTCGCTCGGTAAAATGTGTTGCCTCGATGTAAGAAAACATGAAATCAATAAAGCATTCTATCCAACGCCGTGACTTCTTGCGATTAGGAACAGTTGGTTTACTCGTAACGGCGAATGATATCTTCTGGCACATTAAACCCGCGCAAGCTGCGGAACCAATTCTGCAATCACTTGATCCCGATGCCGCTTTACAAAAGCTAATTGCGGGAAATTTGCGCTTTGCCGAACACCACCCAGAATATCCGGATCAATCACTAGCCCGATTGCAGGAAGTTGCACAAGCCCAACACCCTTTTGCAACGATTTTGAGTTGTGCTGATTCGCGCGTACCTGCCGAGATTATTTTCGATCAAGGCATTGGCGATATTTTTGATGTCCGCATTGCAGGAAATATTGCCACGCCTGAGGCGATCGGTAGTATTGAGTATGCAGTTGTCTTGTTAGGTACTCCTGTATTGATGGTATTAGGTCACGAGCGCTGTGGTGCGGTTACTGCTGCGGTGAAAAATCAAGTGTTACCTGGTGAGATTGGTAGCTTTGTCAAGGCAATTTTGCCAGCAGTAGACCAAGTTAAGGAACAACCAGGCGATGCGGTTGATAATGCTGTGGTTGCGAATGTGCAATATCAGATTGAAACACTCAAGAGATCGCCACTCTTAAGCGAACGGCTGCGATCAGGCAAATTGAAAATCGTCGGCGGTCGCTACGATTTAGATACGGGAAAAGTTATCATTACCGATAATAATAATAGTCAATATGGTCATAACTCATAACTCGTTCTCTGCCTGATCTCCCCCTGACCTCTGCTACAGTTCACTTAATTCTCTTCTACCGGATCTACCGGACGAATAATAGGTGTTGCAGGTGTGATTTCTGGTTGGAAAATGGCATCGAGTGCTTGTTGCAGTGTTTCTGCCATGACAATGCGGTTTTCGTAAGCAACAATCACTCGGACAAACGTCGGTAAACTATTTTGTTCAGCTTCTAAATAAAGCGGTTCTACGTACAACAAAGAGTCCTCAATTGGAATAACTAATAGATTTCCTTGAATCACGCGCGAACCTTGACGATTCCATAATGAGATTTGCTGTGAAATCACAGGATCTTGGTTAATCCTTGCTTCAACTTGCTCAGGTCCAAAAACTAAAAGTTGTTTCGGAAACTCATACAACAACAACCTACCGTACTGTTCGCCATCGGAACGCGCGGCTAGCCAACCGATTAAGTTAGGACGTAATACGGGGTTAAACGGTATGAGCAGAATAAATTCCTCGGTTTCTTCGGTGGGAATGCGCGTAATTAAAAAATACGGTTGGACTGGTTGCGGTTCGGTTCCATAAATTTCTGTGGGAATTCGCCACAAATCTTCGCGGTTATAAAAGACTTGCGTATCGGTCATGTGATACGTTAATAAATGCTCAGACTGCGTACTAAAAAGATCAATGGGGTAACGAATATGACTGCGTAAAGCCGCTGGCATTGCCTCAAGTGGTTTTAATAACCCAGGAAAAATCGCGGATATTGTGTTAATGACAGGATCGGTAGGATCGGCAATGTAGAAATCTACTGAGCCGTTATAAGCATCAATCACAACTTTAACCGAGTTGCGAATGTAGTTAAAGTTATCAGTACCAGGATCAGAATACGGATAGCGATCGCTTGTTGTATATGCATCTATAATCCAATACAAATAAGTATTCTCACCTTGTCGTGTCGTATTACCACCATCGGCTGCAACTAAATAGGGATCTCTGTCGTAACGCAAAAACGGGGCGATCGCTTGCACTCGGTGTCTAATATTACGTCGAAATAGCAACCTTGTTTGCGGTGTAAAATCCTGCGTTAGCAGCATCTGCCAATCTTTGAGATATTGCGCAAATAATAGCCGCCGCCAAAATGCACCGATCCCGATTCCTCCGCGACCGTCATACGTAGTGTAGACGTTTTCATTGCCACTAGGATAATCTAATTCTTGGACGCGCGTACCCGTCATGATGTAATTGTTCGTAATTTCCCCGTAATAGATGCGTGGCTGTCCGATGGGAATACTCGCGCGAATTTGTTCATTGGCGATTTCTAAAGCACCATTTTCACCAGTGCCCGTATCAACACCAATATTTTGAATAAAGTAGTCGGGCAAGCCTCCAGGCGCTACGGTATTAACTGGACTTAGAGTGAAGCCGTATCCGTGGGTGTAGACGAGGTGTTGGTTGACCCAGGTTTGTGCTTGTTGGGGAATCGCGGTATAGTCGAGTTCGCGCGCAGCAATGATCGTTTGGCGTCGCTCGGTTGTTTCCCCAGGAACCGCACTCAGGAGCGTATAACGGTCAATATCTGCATTCGGAAAGCTGTAATACGTGCGAATTTGCTGTAATTGACGATTTGTTTCCAGCAAGGGGCGCGTATCCCACAAGCGGATATTGCGAATTGTCAGATCGTTTTCTTGTAAGTCAGCAGCGGTTAGCGTCGGTTGAGGATTAAAGGTTTCTGCCTCAATTCGGGTTAAATCAAAAGCTTGACGCGTATAAGCAATACTGCGCTGAATAAAGGGAGTTTCGCGGGCGAGTTCGTTGGGTTCAACGACCAGCCGTTGTACGATTGTGGGGACGGTGTAGGTGGCGATCGCAATCACGGTGACGTACAA
The DNA here is from genome assembly GCF_001904655.1 of Chroogloeocystis siderophila 5.2 s.c.1. Classification (NCBI taxonomy): domain Bacteria; kingdom Bacillati; phylum Cyanobacteriota; class Cyanophyceae; order Chroococcidiopsidales; family Chroococcidiopsidaceae; genus Chroogloeocystis; species Chroogloeocystis siderophila. Next base: position 273,652 of record NZ_MRCC01000001.1, read on the forward strand.
AATCGCGCCAGCAATAAACGAACCACCAAGGCGCAAAGGACGCCAAGGAGAACGCCTATCGGTGGAGAAAACGGCTTGCCAAACTAAGATGAGTGAAATTGCGGCCGAGCCTAGGCTGAGCGCAGTGTAAACTGGGTAATCAACAGTGACGTCTGTAAAGCTAGCACCATAGGTAGTACCACGGGTAGAGTAAAGTAATCCGTAGCGTCCTAACCAATAATGCAGTGCGATCGCTGCACAAACTAAACTTCCTAGAATGTCTAAATGGCGAATTTGCGCTAGGGTAAATCCAGGGAATTTACCTTGACTCAGCGTATTGCCAGCAAGTAGATAAGTTAACGTAACTGCAACTAAACCATACAGCGACAATCCTAAAATCCAAAATCGCACAAGTTCCCAGACTGGTAGCGAAAACACATAAAAGCTAATATCGCGCTCGAATACCGGATCGACTCCATTAAAACTGGTGGGATAAAAGTATTTCAAAACTGTATCCCAACGCTGCGCGGCGACTAGGGCAATACTCAGACTCATGGCAAGGGCGATCGCTCTTAACCAAAAATACGGGCCTGCTAAAATTGCTGTACTCAAACCTCCTAAACCCAAAGCCAGGGTCAATCCTACAATGACAACAACTTGCCAATAGGGAATAGGAAATGGCAGTGCTTGCCCAATTTGTTGGAAAAAACGAACAACAGGTAACCATGACTGTAACTGCAAAGCGGGTGGAAAGCGCAATTGAGGCTGCCAAATACTCAATACTTCATACAAGTAGTACCCCAATATAAATCCCACTAACACGCACAACAACAGGATAAGAGTGAGTAGCCAGCGCAACCCGAAGCTTTTTGGTGTTGGGTCACGATCTCTCCTCGTTGTTTGAGTAATTTCGTACTTGGAAGACTTAAGACGTTGCGCGATCGCTAAATTGCCAAACAAAAACGCCACCGAAGGAAAAAAGACAAGCGCCCACAATCCTATCTGCGTCCGCAACCGGATGAGAAAAACGGATAAATAACCAACTTCCTGAAACCACAGCCACTCACCAATAAACCGCGTGACTAGTTCAATAACTATCCACACGCCTATTAAGATTGCCAGTGGCGAAAAAATGCGGTTTCCGAAAGTTTTAGACATAGTTAGAGATCGGGTATCAGAGGCTAGAGGCTAGGGAATAACAAATGTTTACTCAGGTTTTTGAGTAAGCTATGCTTCAATTGCAAATTCGTGAAACTCGATTAAACTCTGACCCCCGACCTCTGACCTCTGACCCCTAGCTAAATTGTTCTTCTACATCTAGATTAAACAACATTTGCAGCGTTTGCATACAGCGCTTGCGGGCTTCGATATCTTGCTGCGATCGCAGTTGTACCATCGGATCGTGAAGGATTTTGTTCACAATTCCTCGTGTTAATGCTTCGATCACTTCTTGATGTTTTTCGGCAAACTCTGAACCAAGCCGCGATAACGCTTTTTCTAATTCTTGTTCGCGAATTGTTTCTACTTTGTCGCGCAAACAGCTAATTGTCGTGACAGTATCGAGCGATCGCCACCACACCTCAAATGCAGTCACTTCTTCTTCTAAAAGCTTTTCGGCTTCCATTGCCATGCGACGGCGGCTTTCATGATTTTGCGCGACAACGGCTTTTAGGTCGTCGACGTTAAAGGCTTGCACAAAGGATAATTCATTCACATCCGCATGAACGTTACGCGGAACCGAAATATCAAATAACATTAAGGAGCGACTTGGCTCTAACGCCGCTTCTAGCTTGGCGCGATCTAACAGGGGTTCTGTCGCTGCGGTACTTGTAAATACCAAGTCTGACATTGCCATCACTGACATCATTTCGGACATCGAGTGTAACTGCAAGTCAATTTGGCGAAACTGATTTGCTAACTCTTCGGCGCGTTGTCGCGAGCGATTGATAATACAAATTTGGGCTGCGCCTTTGGCGATGAGATGCTGTACGAGTAAGCGCGACATCTTACCCGCGCCAATAATCATCACCCGACAAGCAGCGAGATTTTGAACTTTTAGCTGTGCTAATTCGACCGCAGCCGAACTAATTGACACTGCGCCTGTTCCAATACTTGTTTCTGTCCGGACGCGTTTCCCAGCCGTGAGGGCTTGTTTAAATAGTTTGTTAAGAATTAATTTAATGCCGTTGTATTGCTGTCCTAGCTTGTGCGTTTGCTTCACTTGTGCTAAGATTTGGCCTTCGCCTAGCACCAAGCTATCCAATCCGGCAGCGACGCGCATCAAGTGCATGACGGCATCTTCATGGAGAAAGATAAATAAATGTTGCCGCAAGCTTGACGCAGGTAATTTACTATGATCTGCCAAAAATTGGGCAACTTCTTGAATACCCTGCTGTGTTTCCCGCGCGACAATATAAATTTCCAGGCGGTTGCACGTGCTGAGAATCGCAACTTCTTCAATATGAGGGTATGTCAAGAGATGCGCGATCGCGCTTTCGGTTTGTGATTCGGGAATACTTAGCTTTTCTCTAACTTCGACTGGGGCTGTTTTATGACTGAGTCCCACTACCGCAATATTCATTCTTATTGCCCGCTGGATACCCTACCTTGGCGAGATAGGGAGGAAAACGGGGCGGGGTTTACCGCTTTCCTATTTCCTAAACAAAATTTTGATACTTTGATACTAGGTGCTTGCTAATGAACGATGTCGCAAGCGAAGGATTGAATTTGCTTTTTAACCAACTGCATTGACCGCGGTGGGTTAGGGTAAATTTAATACAAGTACGAGGCAATCCCGTTATAAATTTAGATTTTACGGGATTAGGACGTATCCCATTGCCTCACACTTTACGGCTTATCGCAGTTGTAGCGCCTTTGGTTCTTCAAACATATGGATTGTATCCACAAAGCGCGCTGTTCGAGACTGGCTAGAGATGACCAAACTCTGAGTTCTCGCGCCTCCCTTGAAGAACCGGACACCTTCCATTAAAGTTCCTGGAGTAATGCCACAAGCCGCAAACAGTACAGTGTTACCAGAAGCTAGCTCATCAGCATTGTAAACTTTATCTGGGTTATTGATGCCCATTTCCTTAAGTCGTGCTATGTTATTTTCTTTGCTTTCACCGATCAAACCTGTTTTCACTACTTCTGGATCGTAGATCAGTTGACCTTGGAAGTGTCCACCCAAACACCGCAAAGCAGCAGCCGAAATCACGCCTTCGGGAGCCGCACCAATTCCCATCAACGCATGAACGTTTGTTCCTGAAAAGGCACAAGAAATTGCCGCCGAAACGTCACCATCGCTGATTAGGCGTACTCTAGCACCCGCTTGACGAATTTCTTGAATCAACTCTTTGTGGCGGGGGCGATCCATAACAACCACGACTAATTCTTCAATCGCACGATTTAAGCATTCAGAAAGAATCTTCAGGTTTTCGGTAGCCGATTTATTGATATCAACATGACCGCGCGCTAAAGGTGGCGCAGCCAGTTTTTTCATGTAAAAGTCAGGCGCAGCAAACAAGCCACCTTTTTCGGAGATCGCAAGTACCGCCATCGAGCCGTTTTGTCCATAGGCAACTAAGTTTGTACCTTCGCAAGGGTCAACTGCGATATCGATTTCGACTAACTCATCTGGGTTGCAGTAGTCTTTGGCATCTTCACGGGTACAAATGCCGACTTCTTCCCCAATGTAAAGCATCGGAGCATCATCGCGCTCGCCTTCACCGATAACGATGCGACCCCGCATATAGATCTTGTTCATTCGCTCGCGCATTGCTTCGACAGCAACTTGGTCAGCCGTGTTTTTTTCGCCTTTGCCCATCCAGCGCGCACTGGCGATCGCAGCTTGTTCGACAACTTCAATAATTTCTAACCCTAAAGTGTTTTCCACTAACTTTTTCCTCCCAACTGCTGGCTACAACTACTGTTTTTTCGAGCGATTCCAGTTCTCAAGTCTACCAAAGGGAGGATACCTATGCCGAGAGGTGTTAGCAGAGTTGGTGTTAAGTTTTGCTGCTTTCTAAGAGGAGCGCAAAGCGAGAGGCTAGGGGCAAGGGTGTTTTTCTATTAATTTTTCAGTTGCAAATTTTACTGTAAATCTTCGCTTTGTGCTGCTTTCTAAGTTGATCTAAGCTAGTAGTTAGCATAAATATCTGAAAAATAATAACCTTTCAGCTTTTTCTTTTTCATTTTGTTATCTCTCTGACCCCTGACCTCTAGTTATGTTTGACCTCAATTCACTTCTCAATCGCCATCCTGAGCGAGTTAAAGCCAATGTAGAAATTTACACTTGGCAAACCTGTCCGTATTGCATTCGTGCCAAACTGCTGTTGTGGTGGAAAGGTGTCAATTTTACAGAATATAAGATTGATGGCGATACAGCTGCTAGAAATCAGATGGCACAACGCGCAAATGGGCGACGCACAGTGCCGCAAATTTTTATTAACAATCAGCACGTCGGCGGGTGTGATGACTTGTATCAGCTAAACGCGCAAGGACAGTTAGACGCGTTGTTGGCTCAACCAGCAGCAGTTTAAATCGTGAACTCAACGCCAGTCATTGACCATCCAGAATATCTAAGACATCGCCAATGGATGAATAGCGCGATCGCGCTTGCGCAAGCAGCAGGTGCAGCGAATGAAGTTCCTGTAGGCGCGGTAATTGTTGACTCTCAAGGCAATATTATTGCGAGTGCAGAAAATCGCCGAGAAAGAGACAAAGACCCTACAGCCCATGCAGAAATTCTGGCTTTACGCCAAGCTGGTCAAGTCTTACAAAATTGGTATCTCAGCAACTGCACGCTTTATGTCACCTTAGAACCCTGCCCAATGTGCGCAGGCGCAATTATCCAAGCTCGACTGAAGTTATTAGTTTATGGCGCAGACGATCCCAAAACTGGGGCAATTCGTACAGTGGCTAATATTCCCGATAGTGCTTGCTCGTATCACCGCGTTACAGTCATTGGCGGTATTCTCGAATCAGCTTGTCGCGCCCAACTCCAAGCATGGTTTGCCAGGCAGCGACAGCTTAAACAGCACGGAAAAGCCAACAGAGATGAAGAGTTATGAGTCTGGTAGAGTCAAAAACATTTATTTAATTCAAAACTCACGCATAATATCATCCGACACACTGCGCTTTCTAAAACTCAAAACTAATCACTCGTCACTCTCCCTTCGCTCCTCATGACGCTACTAAAAGTGTCCTGGAAACACAAGACATTTGGCGATAGAAAAATTACGGTGGAAGAAGAAATGTTTTTGCCACGATTGTTGCTTGCCTTTACTAGCCACCGTTATGATTCAACTCGACTCTCCTCCGTTTGTTATTGTAGGTTCATTGGAAACACGCATGAAAACCAAGGTGGCTCCTCCTACTTCTCCTAATACATCTCGTGTTTCACCTTGGTTGGCTCAGCTTGTCTACCCATTGGGTAGTTATGTTGTCTTACCGTTTTTCTTTAGCAAGCTTGAAGTCATCGGACAGGAAAACTTACCTACCACAGGACCCGTCATTCTTGCGCCTACACACCGCTCGCGTTGGGATGCTCTACTTGTCCCTTACGCGACAGGCAGAATGGTCACGGGAAGAGACTTACGCTTTATGGTATCCGCCGATGAAGTGCGAGGAGTCCAAGGGTGGTTTATCTGTCGTTTGGGAGGATTTGCGATCGATACGAAGCATCCGGCGATTTCGACGCTACGTCATGGAGTCGAGCTACTGCAAGCAGGAGAAATGATGGTGATTTTTCCAGAGGGCAATATTTTCCGTGATGGTACGGTTCACCCTCTTAAGCCAGGGTTAGCACGTATTGCTTTGAGTGCAGAATCGAGTCAGCCTGGATTAGGAATCAAAATCGTCCCGATCAATCTGTCTTACAGTCAACCTTACCCTCACTGGGGCTGCGAAGTGAAGATTCGCATCGGTTCTCCGATCTCAGTTGCAGATTACAACACAGGCTCAATCAAACAAAATGCTAAAGCGCTGACAACAGACTTAGAAGCCGCACTTAATGCTCTGAACGCTCACGAGGCAGAATTACCGACTGTACAAGCATCAGAAGTCAAAAGCAACGATTCGCTTTCTGATGATTCGATCGCTAGTTTTTAGAAAAATTATGAATTAATTTATATTAAAAATGCGCTTTGGGGCTACCAAACACAGTATGCACGGCAGCATACCAAGATATTGAGTTTTTGGGGATAAAGGTAGTAGCGAATTGATATGCGCTCTCTTTGGGCGCTACGTGCGATCGCATTTATGTAAAAGCTTTCAAGTCTTCTTTAAACTAAAAAAGTTACGACAAGCTCTCATTGTACGCTCTCCCCTGCGCTAGAAAGCTCCCAACCTACTTTCTAAGCCTTGATTTTGCCAGACAGCTAAAGGGAACCAATTTGGTGTAGGTTAAGTCTAAGCCAAGGAACTTTGGGAACTGCCGCTGGTTTGGTGAAAGACTCAATCGGAGTTAAGATACCCGAAGTTTGAACTACTTTTGTGTTTTCTCAAACGTAACTAATAACTCCATGATTTCTGCTATAACTGTTCGTTTCTTCCGCCACACCTGCCTGACTTTTCTTCCGGTTATGGCAGCTTTTAGCTTTTTACCACCAGGAAATGCTCAAACACCTACCCCGAATCTGCCGAACACCCCTAATCAAGCACAGCCACTCGACCCAAGTAATCCAAATGTACTGCGTCCTACACCGCAAAACAATACATTATTGAGTACGGCAGCAGGGCAGCGCCTAATGACTGAAGCTAGCAATGCGGTAGCATCTCAAAACTATACGCTAGCAACGCAAAAATTGCAGGAGGCACGCGAAGTTTTTAACCAAATGTCTAATTTTTACCAGGAACTTGCCGCTAGTTTCTCTGGAATTGACAACCGTGTTGCGGATAGTCAACGTAAAAAAGCTTTAGAAACTGCTCAGATGCGTGATGATGCGACTTATCAGCTAGCACTTGTTCATCGCGCGCAAAATCGCTCTGAATTAGCAGTACCGCTGTTAGTACAGATTATTCGCAGCCAGAATCCTACCCGCGACTTAGGCAAGAAAGCTTATCAACAGTTGTTTGAGCTAGGATTTGTAGACACACCTTTTCCTAGAACTGGTGCAACAACGACTCCGCCAAATACTTCACAAAGCAATCAACGTTAATCTACTTTCGCAGCGAAACAGTTAAATTAAATAAAGATTGAGTAGTCTTTATAGAGATTGCAATGATAAGCCCCCAACAGGTTGAGGAAATGATTAGGTCGCAAATTCCAGATGCCCAGGTTCAGGTGCAAGACTTGACAGGCGGTGGCGATCACTATCAAGTGACGGTGGTTTCGTCTCAATTTGAGAATAAGGGACTAGTACAACAACATCAATTGGTATATGGCGCTTTACGGCAAGCTATGTCCTCAGAAGCTATTCATGCCCTAGCACTAAAAACTTACACTCCTCAAGCTTGGCAGGCAGTTGGTTGAGTTGTATCGGTAGGGTAACTTGTGAACCCTAGCAGCATGGTAAACCTTAGCATGAGTAGGAAAAATTATGACTCCAGAAGTACAAGCACGTATTGACGATCTGATCAAACAGAATAAAATTATGGTGTTTATGAAGGGGACAAAGTTGATGCCCCAATGCGGTTTTTCTAATAATGTAGTTCAAATCCTCAATGTTTTAGGTGTCCCTTTTGAAACTGTCGATGTATTAGCAGATCCTGAAATTCGTCAAGGAATTAAAGAGTACTCAAATTGGCCCACAATTCCACAAGTTTATATTAATGGTGAATTTGTTGGTGGCTCAGATATCTTGATTGAAATGTACCAAAAAGGCGAATTACAGCAGATGGTCGAGGTCGCACTTGCTTCATAAACACTAATTTATAATCGTGTTCCCCTCGATTACTGTTATGCAGATGAGGGGATTTTTGTTTTTAGCTGAACAGCAACTAGCTTGATAAATTGAATATGTTGCTAATAATAGTCTGATTCTGGCTCAGGTTGCGATAATTCAAAGTTAAACGGGTCGTAAAGAAAGCGAACAGCTTCCTCTTCCATTCGATGAATTAAGTAAGGTTCAATAGCACTACTGTGACGTAAAGCTGCTAAGTAGCCATCAAGGTACAATCGTAAATCATCAGCGCGATAACCGCGATTCCACATTTCGACGAGGGCGTCGGTGAGTTTTTGGTAAAAGCGAATTGTGAGAGGATCTTGAAGCATGGTTGCAGTATCAAAAGTTAAATAGCAAGTAAATGTAAAACTATCAGAATTAAAAAATCTATCTATTATCTAGTTTAGTTCTGGTCATGCTTCTTTCGTTCTATCTCAACTCAATAAGAAGGGCGTTAATCTGTCTAAGTGTATAGTATTTGTGCTATTATTTCAGCCTCCGTAGTGAGATGAGTAGTTAGTTTGTGCGCTCGCACTTTAATCTATTTTGAGCTTACGCAGAAAAGTCCTCAATGTCATGTATCTACTGAGTTATTTCGCTTACTAAAATTTTAAAATTAACGCAAGTAATATATGACTTAGATTTGTCGTAGGGTCCGTTTGTGCCGAAGATTCCATAGGTAGGTAACAATACGCGGCGTACCCGAAAGATTTAGAATGAGAAATAACAAAATGAAACTTTAGTGTTCTTATCTAACTATTGACCCAGTAAATCAAGTAGCTAATGCAACCAGGGAACTATAATTGTGCCCATCGTAGCAATAGTTACAAAACCAGAGTGCTGGCTTTGGTAGTTTTGGAAACACACGAACGCAAAGGAAACTTGCCACAGTGGGTTCGGTTTGTATTGAAATTGTTGAGGGCAATCCGCATCTGCGATCGCTACTTAGTTGGCATTTGCAACAAGTTGGTTATCGAGTACATCAAGCAGCGAGTCTTTATCAAGCGCAAGAAGTCTTTTTGGTACGACAACCAACGCTAGTGATTCTTGATGCTGAACTGAAAGATGGCGAAAGTATGGAATTTTGTCGCTGGTTGCAACGACAGCAACAGCCCCTAATTTTAATGCTATCGACCCGCAACTCAGAAACAGATATTGTCACTGGTTTAAAGTCAGGTGCAGACGACTACCTAACAAAACCTTTTGGGATGCAAGAGTTCCTCGCACGAGTTGAAGCTTTAATTCGCCGCAAACGTACGCCAGTAGCACCCGCGTATTTAGATTACGGCGCATTACAAATTGACTTAGTGCAGCGACGCGTCTGTTTTCACGGAGAATTCATTGATTTAACGCCGCAAGAATTTAGTTTACTGTATGTCTTGGCACAAGCTGGGGGAATTCCCTTAAGTCGGCTAGAATTGCTGCGTCGTGCTTGGCCTGAAGCGATCGATAATCCACGTACAATCGATACTCACGTGTTATCACTGCGCAAGAAAGTCGAACGCGATCCGCGACAACCAAGCTTGATTCAAACGGTGCGAAACGTAGGCTATCGATTTAATATGGAACTGTTGAATAGCAATGTGAATCACGCACCAGAAGTCGTGCATTGCAGACAATCTACAGAACACGCGAATTCGCAACATTCAGCGCTCAGCAGCCAGTTTTAAAAACACTGAATAAGTTTATCAGAACTTACGCAACAGCTAGCCAGAACAATCACAGATGTGCATGAGTAGCCGCTTTTTTTGGAGGGGGTTTGGGGGAAGCCCCCCAAGTCTTGGTTCTGATGAAAACGCTAAGATGACGTAAGTCATATTTTATGATGTAATTTATGCCGTTATTATTCAATAAACGTCTGTGGCTCAACAAATTATTGGTGTAGCACTTGTTGGAACTGGTTTCGGTCAAAAAGTTCATCTACCTGGATTTCAAGCACATCATCGTACGCAAGTCGTTGCTGTCTATCACAGAGATCGCGATCGCGCCCAAGAAATTGCCCAAGCGCATCACATTCCCCATGCTTGTCAAACAATTGCAGAAGTTGTTTCGCTACCAGAAGTACAAGCTGTGAGTATTGCCACACCACCGTTTCTGCACTACGAAATGGCAAAACCAGTCTTACAAGCAAGAAAGCATCTCTTACTCGAAAAACCGACAACGCTTTGTGTAACAGAAGCACAAGAGTTATATCAACTCGCGCAAGCTAACAACGTCGTCACCGCGCTTGATTTTGAATTTCGGTTTGTTCCTGCATGGCAACGTTTTGCGGAACTTCTCAGTGAAGGCTATGTCGGGCAAAAACGTTTAATAAAAATTGATTGGCTGGTTTCTAGCCGTGCGGATGCTGCGCGTCCTTGGAATTGGTATTCGCAAAAAGCCAAAGGCGGCGGTGCTTTAGGTGCATTAGCTTCGCACGCGTTTGATTACATTAATTGGCTATTTGGTTCTGTAAGGCGGTTATTTGCCCGCTTAGATACTGCAATTGCGATGCGTCCAGACGCTGATACAGGCGAAATGAAACCTGTTGATGCCGATGATACGTGTATGTTGCTCTTAGAGTTAGCTGATGGGACTTTGTGTAACGTCTGTATTAGTGCAAGTACATTTCAAGGGCGAGGACACTGGATCGAAGTTTATGGCGATCGCGGTACTTTAGTTTTAGGCAGTGACAATCAAAAAGATTACGTGCATGGTTTTCGTCTCTGGGCTGCAAGTGCTGGTGAACCATTAACCGAAGTCGAAATTCCGCAGCGTTTAGATTTCCCGCGAACTTATGCTGATGGTAGGATTGCGCCGTTTATTCGCGTTGTGGATCGCTGGGTGCAAGGAATCGATGCAGGTAAGTCTTTGACACCATCTCTAAGAGAAGGCGTTTACTCACAGCTACTGATGGATCTCAGTCATACATCAAATGAGCGTGGTGTTTGGGTAGATGTTCCTGATTTGACAAATAGAGCAGAGGTCAGAGATCAGGATTGAAAATGAGTTAGGGTAATGGTTATTCGTACCTTCAATGTTTTAACCACCCCAAAGAGACTGCTATACAAATCATTTCTCCTCTGCACCTGACGCTTTTGAAGCTACCTATTTGTAGTAACTTCAAAGTGAAGTGTATAACCCCTGACCTTTGCTATATTAATCAAACTTACGATTCAACCTTTACGCCACGCCAAAACGCGATGTAACCTTCAATATTCTTGGCTTTCTCCTTCGCGTCAGGATAATACCACGCAGCATCTTTATTCACTTGCCCATCAACTTCGATGTTGTAGTAACTTGCTAAACCTTTCCAAGGACAAGTCGTGTGCGTGGAAGAGTCTTTGAAATACTCTTTATTGATGCTGTCAGGCGGAAAGTAGTGATTGCCTTCGACAACTTCGGTGCGATCGCTTTCGGCTAAAATAGCTCCATTCCAGATTGCTTTCGGCATATGATTCTTTGATTAAATTATGGATCTAACCATTATTATGCGGCGAAAATGAAATTGGTAATCGAATTAGCTAGACAGGGGCTAACGCCTAATTGCTACCAATCACCAGTTACCTATTGACTTCGCAGCCTTGATACGTCCGCCCATGCCACAATTATCATCCCTAGAAAGTGCATTAAAACATTATTTTGGCTATGACAGCTTTCGCCCAGGACAACGATATATTGTAGAACAAGCGCTGCAAAATCGAGATTTACTCGTTGTGATGCCGACTGGCGGCGGTAAATCGTTGTGTTTTCAACTACCAGCACTCTTAAAAAAAGGCTTAACGGTGGTTGTGTCGCCACTCATTGCGTTGATGCAAGATCAAGTAGAAGCACTGCAAGATAATGGTATTGGCGCAACATTTATTAATAGTAGTCTCAGTGCGTATCAAGTGCGGACTCGCGAACAAGCTATTCTTAGTGGTAAAGTCAAACTTCTATACATCGCACCCGAACGCTTATTAAGTGAAAAATTTCTGCCGTTTCTCGATTTGGTGTGTCACCAAATGGGTATCTCTGCGTTTGCAATTGATGAAGCACATTGCGTTTCTGAGTGGGGACACGACTTTCGCCCTGAATATCGACAACTCCAAAAACTGCGTCACCGCTTTTCTGGCGTACCTACAATCGCACTGACAGCAACCGCGACTGAACGCGTGCGCCAAGATATTATTCAACAGTTGGGTTTAGTTGAACCAAGCATTCATATTGCCAGTTTCAACCGTCAAAATCTGTTCTACGAAGTTCAGCCGAAGCAGAAACAAAGCTATCAGCAATTGCTACAACTTATTCGTCAACAATCAGGTGCAGGAATTATTTATTGTTTAAGTCGTCGCCGCGTTGATGAAATTGCTTTTAAACTAAAAAATGATGGTATTGCCGCGTTACCCTATCATGCAGGGTTGAGCGATCGCGATCGCACTGCAAATCAAACAAGCTTTATTCGCGATGACGTACAAGTTATGGTAGCAACGATCGCGTTTGGTATGGGAATCAATAAACCTGATGTGCGATTTGTCATTCACTACGACTTACCGCGTAATTTAGAAAGCTACTATCAAGAATCAGGGCGCGCAGGGCGTGATGGCGAACCCGCAAGGTGTACGCTGTTTCTTAACTACGGTGATATTAAAACAATCGAATACCTGATTGCCCAAAAACCCGATCCGCAAGAACAACGCATTGCCAAACAACAGCTGCGTCAAGTGATTGACTACGCTGAAGGAATAGATTGCCGACGGACAATTCAATTAAGCTATTTTGGCGAACGATTTTCAGGAAAGTGCGATAACTGCGACAACTGCTGTCACCCTAAACCAATGCAAGATTGGACGATGGAAGCGATGAAGTTTCTTTCGTGTGTGGCGCGGTGCAAAGAAAGATTTGGTATGACTTACATTATTGATGTGTTACGCGGCGCAAAAAATCAGAAAATTTTGCAAAATGGACACCAAAATCTTTCGACTTATGGCATTGGTAAAGATCGGAGTATTGATGACTGGCGAATGCTGGGGCGATCGCTTCTTCATCAAGGGTTACTTGCACAAACCACCGATGGTTACTCGGTACTCAAACTAAATGCTTTAAGCTGGGAAGTGATGCGACGACAGCGATCGGTATTGATTGCTGTAAGTGCGGCGCCGACTCGGATTTCTGACGAAGACACTCGCGCTGCTGCTGAAGTTGAGTTGCTATTTCAACGGTTGCGTAAGTTGCGTAAACAACTCGCTGACGAACAAGGAGTTCCCCCGTATGTAATCTTTGCCGATTCTACACTTCGGTTGATGGCAACACAGCAACCTAAAAGTTTAGCTGCGTTTTCCCGACTTTCTGGTGTGGGTAGTCACAAACTCGCACGTTACGGCGCGCAATTTTTAGCCGAAATTCAAGCTTATTGCGAAGAGGTGTGATATTAAATTTGGTTGCTTATCAAACCTCTCGTATAAATCATAGATGCCTTTCGACCGAAGTCGAGGCTAATAAACGAAGTGTGGCTACGCACACTATAAATTTAGACTTTATTTATCTAGTAGCGAATTTATTCGCAATTCTTTTCATGCAGGAGGTCTATTGATAATTTCAAAGTGGTGAGTATAGGCGAAGGGTGACTAGTATGAACGAATCGTGCTAGTTCGGAAAAACTGGAACACTCACTGCGACTTCTTGAACAGCTAATTTCTGAGGCGATTGAGTACGTGTTTTAGGAGTTGTGGCTATTGATAACAACTTGGGAAGAGTCAGACAGACTCCAGCATTAAATAATGTTAGCAATGCACAATCTACAAAGTTCATATTTCTTGTCCTCTCCTATAAAAACTATCTGGAATTGCAAAGACATACGTATCAATTCGTTATGTATTTAGTTTGAAGCAAAACTTCAAAACTGCAATCCGTTTTCTGTTTTGAATTCCTTGTAGTTTGTATAAGCTAATCTGAATTTAAGATTTATTAATAAGTCTTTTCGGGACAAAAAAAGCACGAAATTGATAGTATAGAAGCTTTCCCCGCAAACATTGAAAAAATGCTTGTTAATTTACTTTACTAAATTGTTATCAAACTTATTATGTTAGACGGAAGGAAAATGAACACTAAAAAATGAGCGCGATCGCATCACAATCGGCTACTACAGTCTTACTACCGATTACCAAGTTCTACAGCATCTGACAGCCAACTGAGGATTACTACATTACAGATGTAATAGTGTCTTACAATTTCGCTAATTTGTGCCAATTGCAGGGTAATTTGTAAAAGTAGCTGGTTGATTTGGCGATTAATATATGTTAGTAAACCGCCCTGCGCCTAATATGTCTTATAATTTCACCGAACAAGAACGCTTTAATCTCAAGCAGTTAATAAATTACTCATCGGTACAGTCTTTGCCGGAAATCTGGCAATTAGCGCATCAGCGATTTGGCAAGACGATCGCGCTGCGAGATCCCCACGCTACGCCAGAAACCGTTATTAACTATACGCAGTTATATCAACAAATCCAACAGTTTGCCGCTGCTTTACAAGCTTTAGAGATAGAAGTAAAAAACGGTGATATCCCACCGCGCATCGCACTGATCTCGGATAATAGCCCGCGCTGGTTAATTGCGGATCAGGGAATTATTGCAGCTGGGGCGGCGAATGTCGTGCGCAGTTCGCAAGCAGAGCGGCAAGAGTTATTATTTATTTTAGAAAATAGTGGCAGTATTGCTTTAGTCGTCGAGAATCAACAAACGCTACAAAAACTGCTGGCAGATTTAGATTCATTACCAATTTCGTTTGCGGTCTTACTCTCAGACGAAATTCCAGAAGCGGATGCATCAAAATTAAAAGTGCTGAATTTTTCGCAGTTAATGACATTAGGCGAAAATCAACCGTTACAGCCAGTTCAACAAAACCGCGAAACACTGGCAACGCTGATGTACACTTCTGGCACAACGGGTAAACCCAAAGGCGTGATGCTGACGCATGGTAATTTGTTGCACCAAGTGGAAATGCTCGGCTGTATTGTACAGCCAAAAGAAGGTGATCGCGTTTTAAGCATCTTACCAACTTGGCACGTTTACGAGCGTACGTGCGAATACTTTTTACTTTCGCAAGGCTGTACGCAGATTTATACAAACATCCGCCAAGTCAAAAAAGACATTCGCGAATTTAAACCAAATTACATGGTTGGTGTCCCCCGACTGTGGGAATCGATTTATGAAGGAGTCAAAAAACAGTTTCGCGAACAACCGGCGAATAAGCAGCAGTTAATTGACTTTTTTCTCAGCAACAGTCAGCGGTTTATTGAAGCGCGCAGAATTGTCCACGGGTTGAGCTTAAATTCCTTAAATCCAAGTTTATCAGAACGTCTTAGCGCTTCGGTACAAGCAACGGCGTTGGCTCCAATTCATGCTTTAGGCGAAAAAATTGTCTATCGAAAAGTGCGCGAAGCAACAGGCGGACAACTCAAGCAAGTGATTAGCGGTGGTGGTTCTTTAGCGATGCACTTAGAGAACTTTTTCGAGATTGTGGGTGTGGAAGTGTTAGTAGGATATGGACTTACCGAAACATCTCCTGTGACGAATGCGCGTCGTCCGTGGCGTAATTTGCGCGGATCGGCGGGACAACCACTCCCAGGAACGCAAGTACGAATTGTTGATCCTGAAACACGCCAACCCTTACCACAAGGAGAACGCGGGTTAGTGATGGTACGTGGACCGCAAATCATGCAAGGGTATTATCAAAATCCCGAAGCCACAGCAAAAGCAATTGATGCCGAAGGTTGGTTTGATACGGGCGATCTCGGTTGGTTGACACCAGAAAATGATTTAGTGATTACTGGTCGCGCGAAAGATACGATTGTGTTGACGAACGGCGAAAATATCGAACCGCAACCGATTGAAGACGCGTGTTTGCGATCGCCTTATATCGATCAAATCATGCTCGTTGGACAAGACCAAAAATCGCTCGGTGCGTTGATTGTTCCTAATCTCGAAGCCTTAGAACAATGGGCAACTAGCCAAAATATCGAATTAAAAGTTGATTCACCCACCGATCTCAACAGCAAAACGATTCAGAACTTATTCCGCCAAGAGTTAAATCGCGAAGTCAAAAACCGTCCAGGATATCGCCCAGATGACCGAATTGGTCCATTTGAACTCGTTTTAGAACCGTTTTCGATGGAAAATGGCATGATGACGCAAACTTTGAAAATCAAACGTCCGGTTGTGGCGGAGCGTTATCGCGATATCATTAACAAGATGTTTGCCTGATTTTACTTTAAATATATTAATAGCGATCGCAGAACTCTTATGGATGCATCCAAACCACAATTACTCCTAAAACGCGCCGTCAACGTTAAAGCTGTTGTCACTCCCCGCTGGAAAGAAGAAGTACAGCAACAACTGCAAGCCCAAATCAATGCTGTGGATACGCAGTTGCAACAGTTAGAAATGCAAGGACAGCGGGCGATCGCTGAAATTCAAAAGCAGAGTTTACAGCCTCCAGGTCCGCAAACGTTGCAACAGATCGAAAATATTCAGTTGCAGGTGAATCAGCAAAAAAGCGAACTTTTAGAACAAAAAAATCAAAGTTTGCAAAATTTGCAACAAGTGCAGTTGCTCGAACTTGAGCAGGAAGTCAACCAATTTCAGATTGAGGGGATTTTCAGTACCACAATTGGAGACAATTTGATCGGCAAATTACAAGTAGAAATATTATTACGTGATGGAGTTGTGCAAGAAATTCGCGGCGATATTTGAGGAGGGGTGAGGGGCGAGGGGTGAGGGGTTTGGCGATTCTACCTCCCACACTTCCCACACTTTCCACACTCCTGTGCACAAGAAGCTCCTCTACGATACTACGGCTTGCTAGCAACTCAATTAAACTAATTCTTATTTCTATATCTCGTTTCAGGATTTCGCTCCATGATTCACGAAATATTTATGCCTGCGCTTAGCTCGACTATGACCGAGGGAAAAATAGTCTCTTGGGTCAAATCGCCTGGTGACAAAGTAGAAAAAGGCGAAACGGTTGTAGTTGTTGAATCCGACAAAGCTGATATGGATGTCGAGTCCTTTTATGAAGGTTATGTAGCCACAATTTTAGTTGAAGCAGGTGAGAGTGCTCCTGTCGGTTCGGCGATCGCGCTTTTAGCTGAAACCGAAGCTGAAATTGAAACGGCCAAGCAACAAGCTCAATCTGGCGGTGCTACGCAATCTGAAGCCGATACGACAACCTCACCAGGACAAATAGCGGATGTCGCAACAACGGCTACAACCGCTGAGGACGCTGCTGAAGGTTCCCAAAATGGTGCAGCACATCGTGCCGGACGCGTGATGGTTTCGCCACGGGCGCGGAAACTCGCCAAAGAACTTAAAGTTGACTTGAGTAATCTGCAAGGTAGTGGTCCTCACGGTCGGATTGTGGCACAAGATATCGAAGCAGCAGCAGGTAAAACCCAACCGACACCAGCCGCACAACCGCAAATCAAGGCTCCTGTTGCACCACCACCCACACCAGCGGTTAAAAGCGCTCCTGTACCCGCACCAGCCCCCGTCGCTACTGGTGCACCAGGTCAAGTCGTACCTTTGAATACGCTGCAAAATGCCGTAGTGCGCAATATGGTAGCAAGTTTGCAAGTGCCTACCTTCCACGTTGGCTACACGATTACGACCAATGAATTAGATAAGCTTTACAAGCAGATCAAATCGAAGGGCGTGACGATGACTGCGCTGTTGGTGAAAGCTGTTGCTGTCACGTTGCAGAAACATCCGCTGGTAAACGCCAGCTATTCGGAACAAGGTATTCAATATCGTAGTGCGATTAACATTGCTGTTGCTGTAGCGATGGATGATGGTGGGTTAATCACCCCAGTATTGCAAAATGCCGACCAAACTGATATTTATTCACTATCACGTAATTGGAAATCGCTAGTTGACCGCGCTCGTCTGAAGCAACTACAACCTGAAGAATACAACAGTGGTACTTTTACGTTATCCAATTTGGGGATGTTTGGTGTCGATCGGTTTGATGCGATTCTACCACCAGGTCAAGGAGCGATTCTTGCGGTAGGTGCTGCGCGATCGCAAGTTGTCGCGATCGATGGAATGTTCGGTGTGCGGCAGCAAATGCAAGTCAATATTACGTGTGACCATCGCATTATCTACGGTGCGCACGCAGCTGCCTTTTTACAAGATTTAGCGAAGTTGATTGAGACAAATCCACAATCGCTCACAATGTAAATGCACAATTTATTTGAGTAGCAGACTTGGGGTTAGTAACCCTAAGTCTTTTTTATTGAATTTGGTCAAGCGTAAAATTGCGATTTTTTCTGAGATTCTTATCGTGAAAAATCTCTGTAAATTCACTGAAAATATTTATTTAATAATATTGAACTCGTTCTAAGCTATCAGTGTAATTTCGCTTGGAGTCGTAGAATAAACAACGCTAAGTTTAAGGTGGTTTTAAATTTATTGTGGAAAGTTAGAATCTTGCTCTCCTTTATTTAAGCTTTTTTGGCAGTATTTAAATATATAAAAAATGCAAATTTCATCAAATATTACCTCAACTTGGCAAAGATTAAAAAATCAAGAAATCACGTGCACTGAGGCTTTAAAACTATTAGTAGACGAGCAAGGAAATGTTAATTATGAACTGCTAGATAATGATGTTAGCTACAGATTCTTACGTCACTTTCCTGATAAAAGTTCACTACCGCCAACGATTCCGTTATTGCTGTGGCGCGGTTGTTATTATCTAGGTAGTCCTATTAGTATCACTCCTGACGCGATCGCGCTCATCACAAAACGTACAGGCAGCGAAATTAAAATTATTCCGATTTCTGATAAAAGCTATCGCACTTGGTTTCATAGCCAAAATATCAATAATAATCGCATTAATGCTTCACCGTTAGTTAATCCACTGACAGGCGAACACGAACAGGAAAATATTTCTGAAACGACGCAAATCTCGCTATCGCGGGCGGCGGATCAAATCGAACGCATTAAAACATTGCTTTCGGGGGCGTTACGCAACCGTGCGAGTGACATTCACCTCGAACCAACGGCGGAAGGATTGCGCGTGCGCTACCGCATTGATGGCGTATTGCGTGATATTACCATGCTGCCACCAGAACAGAGCCGTCGCGTGATTGTTGCGTTAAAAGTAATGTCCAATATGGATATTTCTGAAAGTCGCCGCCCGCAAGATGGACGCATTGAGGAGAAATATTCGACAGCAACGGCTGCTGATATAGGAATGGACATGCGCGTGAGTACGCTTCCTTGTGTCAACGGCGAAAAGGCGGTGATTCGTTTACTACCGCGTGAAAACCCATTTTCTAACATTGATAATTTAGGCTTTTCTCCAGAAACGTTATCGCTCTACAAAAACTGGTTACAACAACCTCAGGGCATGATTATTCTTACAGGTCCTACAGGTTCGGGTAAAACTAGTACGCTGTATACAAGTCTGCAAAGTGTTGCAAAAGAAAACGTCAATGTGGTGACAGTAGAAGATCCGGTAGAGTACGTTTTACCTCGAATTACTCAAACTCAAGTTAATGAAGCCGCAGGAATGACATTTGCAGCTGGTTTGCGGGCGATTTTGCGGCAAGATCCTGATATTATTATGGTAGGGGAAATTCGCGACCACGAAACCGCAGAAACCGCAGTTCGGGCGGCATTAACAGGACACTTGGTATTTACAACACTGCACACGAATGATGCGATTGGGGTGATTCCGCGTTTAAAAGATATTGGACCCGATCCCGCGCTACTCAGTGATGCTTTATTAGGAATTGTGGCGCAGCGGTTAGTCCGGCGTGTCTGTCCCCACTGTGATGAACCTTATACCCCAACCGAAACTGATTTACGTGTTTTGGGAATTGACTTGAGCCAAGCGAATGCATCACAATGGCGCAAAGGTAAAGGATGTAGTGCGTGTTTTCATTCGGGTTACTTAGGACGCGAAGCGATTGTTGAGTTACTCGATATTGATGATGTTGTGCGCGAAATTATTTATGAGGGTACAATTACTCAGCTACGTCATTATCTCCAAGAAACAAACTTTGCGTCTTTCCGGACAGCGGCGATCGCCAAAGTCACCAGTGGATTAACTACTATAGAAGAAGTATTACGAGTCATCCCGCGCACGGCTTTATACTCGAAGTCTTCAGAAAAAGATTGGACAAAGGTGAAACGCTTAAGCGCCGTGGAGACAAGATACTAAATCCGCTACGATCGCGTGTGTTGTTTACAAAACTAGCGATGATGAAAGCTGTTTTAATGACTGCACCTGGTAATCCAGATGTATTACAACTACAGGAAGTTCCGACCCCTAGCATAGAAAACGACACAGAAATCCTCGTGCGCCTCCAAGCTGCGGGGGTTAACCCCATCGATACAAAATTACGACGGCGCGGTACATTTTATCCCGATCAAATGCCAGCAATTCTAGGCTGTGATGGTGCAGGAGTTGTTGAAGCGGTGGGTTCTGGTGTTCAGCGATTTCGTGTTGGGGATGAAGTGTATTTTTGTCAAGGCGGGCTTGGTGGTAAGCAGGGTAACTACGCGCAATACGTTGTCGTCGATGAACGCTTTGTCGCCCCTAAACCGACTTCGCTATCTTTTGTCGCGGCGGCGGCTGCACCTTTAGTGTTAATTACTGCTTGGGAAGCTTTATGCGATCGCGGACGACTTCAGCTAGGGCAAAAAGTCCTGATTCACGCTGGGGCTGGTGGTGTCGGTCATGTGGCAATTCAATTAGCTAAATTGCACGGTGCGACGGTTTGCACAACCGTAAGTTCGCACGAAAAAGCCGCCTTTGTGCATCAGCTAGGTGCTGATCGTGCAATTCTTTACAAAGAAAAAGATTTTGTGCAGGCTGTGCTTGATTGGAGTGGAGAAGGCGTAGATTTAGCTTTT
Source organism: Chroogloeocystis siderophila 5.2 s.c.1 (assembly GCF_001904655.1). Lineage (NCBI taxonomy): Bacteria > Bacillati > Cyanobacteriota > Cyanophyceae > Chroococcidiopsidales > Chroococcidiopsidaceae > Chroogloeocystis > Chroogloeocystis siderophila. The sequence goes on from NZ_MRCC01000001.1 coordinate 294,389, forward strand.
GATACGGTTGGTGGCGAGACTTTTGCCAAGACTTTTGCCGCAGTGCGTGTATACGGCGATATCGTCACAATCCTAGAGCCAGATGCGAGTACAAATTGGAAAGTCGCCCGAAATCGCAATCTGCGAGTTAGCTATGAATTAATGCTCACTCCTATGCTACAGGGGCTAGTTAGCGCCCAACAACATCAAGCCGATATTCTCAATCAATGTCGGCAATGGTTTGATGAAGGAAAGCTCAAAATTCACCTCAATAAGATCTTTCCGCTAGAAAAAGCAGCAACAGCACATCAAGTCCTCGAAGCTGGATCGACAATGGGTAAAATTGTCTTGGTGACTGGCAGTGAGTGACTGTAAGGAGTAGGCAAGGTAAGCTCGTGTTGAAACAGGGAAATCAAGCTGTTGGCTAGAGAAGGGAAGTGAAATAGGGTAGAGAACCAAGACAATATCCATGCCTAGGAAAATTCGAGAGTGAAAAGCTCAGATTACACGCGCAGGATTTGTTTACTTACCCAAGCGGGGCAAAGGCAGCTATGAACGTTGGCGACATCCTCTACTCAGAAAAACTCTGACAATCCCTGGCAAGGATGGAGAAACAATTAGAAAAATTACTTGCTGAACTAGAGGAGTTGAGAGGCGAGGAGCAATGAATCGATATAGCGTGATTATTCAATGATCTGATGAAGATCAACTTTTCCTGGTTACAATTCCAGAGTTTGCCGATCTGGTTGTGATGCCTTGCACACATGGAAAAACTCGTGAAGAAGCAATTCGCAATGGTGAAGAAGTTATTGAAATGTACTTGGAAGCGTGTCTTGTAGAAGGTGAAGCAATCCCAGAACCCAGGACGCTTCAGGTTGTCTGATGATTATAGAGATTGCAGCAGTATAACCCTAATGGAGCAAACTGATGGGAATCTTAACGATGTAGTAAAGGCTACTCGCAACTTCTCAGTCAGAATGGTGGGTTGTATTACCTCCAAATATGGACGATGGATTGGAACTGCTGGTGTCCAAAATTAGGAAACCTTAAGATTATCAATAGAGAAGTGCTCTAAGATTTCAGCGATCAATGATGCACCAAGAACTAATCAAGAAAGCAAAAACCGTACTTGGAGAATTTCAGCTTGCCGAGCAGGGGTTAACAGCAGGATCTGTAAGTTGCGCATTAATGACAAACGCAGGCACTATTTATACAGGTATATGTTTGGATTTAGCGTGTGGTACTGGGTTTTGTGCTGAACATGCAGCGATCGCCGAAATGCTTAAAGCCCGTGAAACTGTGATTGATTACATTGTGGCAGTGAGTTCAAAAAGAATCCTGATGCCATGCGGAAGGTGCAGAGAGTTAATGATGCAGGTAAGTAAAGAGAATCTAAAGACACGAGTGATAGTTGATGACACAAGCTACAGAGTGCTAAGCGATTTATTGCCTCATCACTGGATGTAGCACAGCCCAACTGTGTCACTAGCCACTTAGAGAGTAATACTCTGCTAAACTTTTGCGGCTTCTAATGATTTGAGTAATTCTGTATTCACGCCAGATTCTCTCGTTAAGGCAATTTTGCCAGTGCGAGCGACCTCGCGTAGACCAAACTTTTGCAACACCTGGACGATCGCAACCATTTTACCAGGATCGCCCACGACTTCTAACGTGAGTGAGTCTTCAGCAACATCGACAACACGGGCGCGGAAAATCTGGGCTAATTCGACGATTTCTGAACGTGTCGAACTTGTGGCGTTGACTTTTAGCAGCATCAATTCGCGCTCGACACAGGGAGTTTCCGTAATATCCTGTACTTTGAGGACGTTGACGAGCTTGTAGAGTTGTTTGGTCAGTTGCTCAATTACTCGATCATCACCTGGGACAACCATTGTGATTCGCGAAATGCCGTTTTGTTCCGCAGGTCCTACTGCAAGGCTTTCGATATTAAAGCCACGGCGTGCAAATAAACCAGCAATGCGGGTCAAAACTCCCGCTTCATCTTCTACTAAAACAGATAAAGTGTGTTTCATTGTTGCCAAAAAAGGCGGTAACTTCTCAAAAAGCGATCGCTATCAAACTAATTATCCTAGACCATATATTTTATCGAATTTTTGCTCTTTTAAACGTAAGAAAATATAGATATATGTCAGCTTTTATTTACTAATTATCTGACTATGGCGAATCTACACGTATCGATAATACCAGAGGTAGTGACAGCTTAACTCAATCAATGGTACATACTATTTGATTAGCAAGTGTTGCTTGCATTTTATACAATCACGCCGGAGTTATGAGCTATTTTGTCTTTCATTTGTTGTTTGTGCTTCCCCCGATTTTGTTTCTCGCATGGAGACAACCGCAACCACTTGCAGGTGTGGGCGGGCGTAGGGCGACTTTAGGGCTACCATTAATTGCAATTGTTGCCTTTATTTATACAACGCCTTGGGACAACTATTTAGTTTGGCGGAAAGTGTGGAACTATGGCAGCGATCGCGTTTTAGGTACAATCGGCTATGTACCAATTGAAGAATATTTATTTTTTATCTTGCAATGTATTCTTACAGGGCTTTGGCTTTACTGGCTACTAGCGCGTCAACCTAAATCAAATCAGCAGCAGGCTTACCCATTTTTGCGAGTGCTGTTACTGGTAATTGGGGTATCGTTAAGTGTTGTTGGGTTTTTGATGCTGCGATCGCCCTCGACGGTGTATTTAGGACTCATTCTCGCTTGGGCTGCGCCTGTAATAACGCTGCAATGGGTAATAGGTGCAGCAACACTTCAAGCAATGCAACGCATTTTATTAATTGCGACTGTTGTGCCGACATTATATTTATGGATAATTGATCGCATTGCAATTGGTGATGGTATTTGGCAAATTTCTGAGATGTATACTACTGGAATTGAGTTGTTTGGATTGCCAATTGAAGAGGCGATTTTCTTTCTTGTTACTAATATTATGGTAGTGCAGGGATTGTTATTGTTGCTGTTGTTAAAACTGCCAAAAATTGCAGCGATCACATCTGTTGATTAATAAGTTGCTTGTAGGCGACTCAATAAATGTTCTCCAGCAGATATGGGTGGATAAATTGCTGAATTTTCTCTACGACAACTGGGAAGACACACAATCTCTGCATCGTGGTTGGGATGACAGAAAAAGGCAATCGAATAGCGCGATCGCATTATCCGTTCATCTGTTGGAATCATAACTCGATGCTTGGTAGAACAGAAAACATGATTTGTCCACCGCTGCATTAAATCTCCTGTATTGACAACAACGGTATCAGGAATTGCAGGTGCTAAAATCCATTCACCACTTCTTGCTTGGACTTCTAATCCTCCTACGCGATCTTGAAATAAGAGTGTAATACTGCCATAGTCAGAATGCGCCCCAGCGCTGACTTGTCCTGGTTTTGGTTGTTGTGTTATTGGTGGATAATGCAAAAGTCGCAATGTATGATTTTGCTGATCATGCTTTGTGGTAAAAAAGTCTTCTGGTACTTGTAAGGCGATCGCAAATGCTTGTAAAACTTGATCTGCAACTTGACAACAAGTATACCAAAATGCCAGAACCTCGCTTTGAAAATCTTCTTGTTCAGGAAGCCATTTGTTAATTACTATATTTGGAGTAGCATTATAACTACTAACTTCTTTTCCAACATTAAATGCTTCTTTAAGATCTCCTGGTTTATCAGGTTCTAAACGTTCTCTTTCAATTCCAACATAACCGCGATTGCTTATTTCATCACTCCAAGCTAATTGCTGCTTGACTTCTAAAGGAAGATTGAAAAAGAACTGCGATCGCGTAAATATAGCTTCGATTTGCTGCGAAGATATTCCTGGATTTTTGAGATACATGAATCCAATTTCGTGACAAGCTTGATAAATTTGCTGTGCTACAGCTTGTCGTGTTTCTAAATTGCCTTCTATAAATGGCTGAAAATCAATAATTGGGATTTGCATTTCAGCGTTTTTTAATGAGTAGAAATTTACAGGAAAGTTGTTTTTGTTATTAACGAACCACAGAGTTTCGGAGAGCGCAGAGGAAAGAATTTGGGAGAGATTTTCATAATAATATGGGATTGTTGTAGATTATCTGTTCTTTGGCTTAAATGAGCAGTATCGTATCGTACTTTTAGGGTTTTAAGAATAAGAGGCGCAAGTTTCTAAAAAAAAGTGGCAAGAGGAGATTTATTTATTCTCTGCTTAAGTTCTCTTGCCTGTTGTCTGATACAAAAATGCAGTTAAAGTGATACCAGACGTGTGAATATATCAGTAAAGCATATGTCTAGATATCAATTTGCTCTACAAAGATAGAACAAATTTTAAATTCTTATGACTTGACAAATGTCCATTCGATGATTCGACGCGGTGCGGCTTTTAACGCTTTAACTAGACTAGCATTATCATCAAATTTAACTTGATTGAGATCGGATGCTTCCACATTGACTGTAAAGCGCTGATCTTCAAAACACCACGGTGTGACTGTCACGAAGCCTTCATCAACTTGCATGATGTCGTAGCGTTGCCCGTCATGTGCTTTACTAATTTCTAGGGCGCGATTATCGGCGGGGAGTTCCTTTTGACACAGAATTAATGAAGCGCGATCACACCACTGCATAAATGCATACGCATCATCCGCGTCTTGCTTTGAGATTCCTAATTCTTTACACCACTGCTGTTGATTCTTTAACTGTTCGTCTAAAAAACTAGCAGCTTCGGCGGATTCGGAACGTTTTCCTTCTTGCAAGCGACTCATATGCATTGAATTTAGCAATGCTACCCAGCGCCCGCGATACAATGCTCCTTCTAAATGCTTGCGTAACTCATCATAAGATGTTTCGGGATCGAGCGTAAAGTCCATTGGCGCGCCTGCTGGCGTGAGACACCTTTCCTCCCATTCTTTTTCTAAGTCATCGTGGTGCGAAATTGCGGCGATCGTCTCATATGACCGAATAGAAACTTCTTTTCTTCGCCATTGTCCAGCAATTTGGGCTGCAAGCAGCGCATGGGCGCGGTGATAGATAATTTCCCATCCATCACGGGTAGGGTTAACGATCATATATTTCCAATACACACAACAGTTCTCATTTTTAGCATTAAGTACCGCGTCAAGGATACTAGCCCGCAGGTTATATTCTTCCCAAGCTACTTTGGCAAGTTAAAATGATAATCATTATTAAAACCGAGTTGAAGGAGAGAACCTATGACAGGTTTAATGACACAAACGACTGAATCTGCGTTGAATATTCCTAAGCGGGGAATGCCAGTAACAATTATTACTGGTTTTTTAGGAAGTGGTAAAACTACGTTACTCAATCAAATTCTGACGAACAAAAAGGATTTAAAGGTAGCTGTTTTAGTCAATGAGTTTGGCGATATCAACATTGACAGCCAACTGTTGGTCTCACTTGATGAAGATATGGTAGAACTCAGCAATGGTTGTATTTGTTGCACAATCAATGATGGACTCGTTGATGCTGTTTATCGAGTTTTAGAACGCGACAGCCGCATTGATTACTTAGTGATTGAAACTACAGGTATTGCCGATCCTTTACCAATTATTCTCACATTTGTCGGTACGGAATTACGCGATCTGACTCATCTCGATTCGATACTAACATTAGTCGATG